>JAJFMR010000366.1 GCA_020696915.1 Rhizobiaceae bacterium
GTCGGGATCGAAGCTCATGGTGATCAGGCGCAGACCGGCGGCCAAACCGGCGTCGGCGGCGGTCGCCTCGTGAAGGTCGCGCATCAGCATGGTGCCGAGCGGGCAGATGTCGCCGCACCGGGTGTAGATGAAGCTGAGGACGGTGATCCTATCCGTCATCAGGTCATGAAGGCTGCGGACCGCCCCGGTCTCGTCGAGGACAATACCGTCCGCCGCCGTGGCAAGCGGCGGCAGGCGGTAGCTTCCCGGCGACGGCGGATCATACTCGAACCCGGCGGGCCGGGAAGATTCCGGTTCGGCCGCCGTATCGTGGCGGTGCGCCGGGTCCGCCATGGCTGGCGACACGCCCAAGCATACCGGCCCCAGCCAGACCAGGCCCACCGCCAGCAGTGCCTGAGATCGCACGGCTCTTCCTCCCGCTCAGTTCGTATAGAGGCTGGCGGCACCAAACCGCATGATGTGCGGCCGGCCCAGATTCTCCGCGTTGAAGTCGATCGTGAAGCGGTGGTGGAGTTGGCGCCCGTCCCAGTCATAGCCCTTGATGAACTGGTCGTTGTCGGCACCCTTCTTGTCCCAGTTCGCGAGCAGCGAGGTGGTGAAATAGACGCGCTCCCCGTCCCAGGACTGGGAGACCATGTTGACCTGGCGGCCGATCTGCTGTTCGTGGATCTGCTTCGGCGCGTGCGGATCGCTGACGTCGAACACCCGCACCTTGCCATCCATGAAGGTGTCCACGAACAGGGTCGTGTCGTCGGCGCTCAGGCTGATGTCCACCGGCAGCGGAATGTCCGACGGATTGCCGATATCGGCGACCGCCTTGGCCTTCCACTCGCCGTCGGTGTCCTCGTAGATCAGCCAGATCTTGGAGGTCAGCGCCGTGGTCGTGAAGGCGTAGTTGTGCTTCGGTCCCCAGGCCCAGCGGATTTCCAGCGGTGCTCCGGGAACATGGAACACCTTGCGCGGCTGGCGCGCGTGGAAGTCCCACAGCACGACGGTCTGGCCGAAGCGCTTCATCGCCTCCTCGTCCTGGAGCATCGCACCGAAATCCATCATGTAGTTGGATTTGCCCGTGAAGGACGAGGTCAGCATCACGTTCTTGCGCGGCAGGACGCGCTGGTCATAACCGTAACCGTCGGCGACCGCTTCGATCTCGGCCCCTCGGGGCTCCTCGGCGGTGGGCATCCAGTGCGCGGCGAGGAACTTGCCGTCGTTGGTGTATTCGACCAGTGCCGTGCGCCCTCCTTCGTCCTCGGCGTTCGACAAGCCTGACATCAGCATGCGTCCGGGCAGGGCATAGGCCCCGTGGGGACCGACCACGCCGCCGGTGGCCTCGACGAAATCGTCGATCGTCCGCTCCAGCCTGGGACTGGCCGGATCGGTATGGATGTCGAAGATGAAGATCTTGCTGGTGTCCAGGCCGCTGGTCCAGAAGTAGCGGCGGTCGTCGGTGAAGCCGCCGTGGTGCGCCTCATTGCGTCCGCCCACCGAAGCGTTGGCGATCACCTTGCCATAGGTTTCGGAGCCCGGCCGCACGTCGACCGTGACCAGCTTGTCCGACCCATCGCCCATGCCCTCGACCCCCAGGGTCCAGACATAGACGTAATCCTCCTGTCCCGTGATCTTCGGCATGAAGGGAGACATGCATGTCTCGTCCGCCAGGGCCGGCATAGCGGCCGAGGCCAGAAGAACTCCGGCCGCGAAGCCGGCCGCGCGGATGTGATGCCCAAGGGATCGATCAAAAGATCGCTCAACAGCTTGCATAGCTTTCCTCCCAGGATCGTGCTTCTTCATTTTGTAATGAACGTCCACACGCGCAGATACGATCCCGACAACCTGTTCCGCCTCGACCAGAACATCGCGGCGAAAGCGGCGTAATCCCGGGAGCCGCTCCCGCCTTCCAGCCGGGATAATCATGGGGGCGGCCTGGAGGGCGACTGCGGCTCGCGCCTGATCCACCATGCGTCGAAGGCGATGCCGTAGGGCGGCAGGTTTCGCGGGTGCTCCAGCTTGCTCCAGTACGCGACCCGGGTGACGCCAGCGTACCAGTGCGGGATCACATAATGCCCCCAGAGCAGCACCCGGTCCAGCGCCGCGGCCCGGGTGCGAAGCTCTTCGCGCGTTGTCGCGGAAATCAGCAGATCGACCAGCCGGTCCACCGCCTCGCTCCTGATCCCGGCAAGATTGCGGCTGCCCGGCCGGTCCGCCGCCTGGGAGGTCCAGAAGTCCCGCTGCTCGTTGCCGGGAGACAGCGACTGCCCCCAGGCCGCGACCGTCATGTCGAAGTCGAAGTCCTGAAGCCGGTTCTGGTACTGCGCGGTATCCACGGTCCGGACATTGGCATCGATGCCCAGGCGGCGCAGATTGGCCACGAAAGGCAGGGCCACCCGCTCCATTGTGGGGCTGTTCAGCAGGATCGTGAATGTCAGTGGCCTGCCGGTTTCGGCATTGACCCGGCGGCCGTCGCGGACCACCCAACCCGCTTCATCCAGCAGGTCCCTGGCCTTCAGCAGATTTTCCCGCACGGCTTCGCGGCTGCCGGCCGATGGCGGGCTGTACGGCGTCGTGAAGACCTCGCCTGGGATCTCATCGCGCAACGGTTCCAGCAGTTTCAATTCCTCGGCACTCGGCAGGCCCTCAGCCGCCAGATCCGAGTTTTCGAAGTAGCTGCCGGCGCGCTTGTAGGCGCTGTGGAACAGGACGCGGTTGGCCCATTCGAAATCGAACGCCTGGGCGATGGCGTGGCGCACCCGGGGGTCGGCGAAGAGCGGCCGGCGGGTGTTGAACACGAAGCCCTGCATGCCCGCGGGCGTTTCGACCGGGATCTCTTCCATGATCAGCCGGCCGGATTCTACAGCCCGCCTGTCATAGGCGGTCGCCCAGCTCTTCGCGACGTTCTCGACCTGGAAATCCACCAGCCCGCCGTTGAAAGCCTGGAGAGCGACCCCTGGATCGAAATAGTAATCATGCCGGATCGATCCGAAATTGAACCGGCCGACATTGACCGGCAGATCCTTACCCCAGTAATCGGGCACCCGCTCGTAGGTGATCGACCGTCCCGGCTCCAGGCGGGCGATCCGGTAGGGGCCGCTCCCCAACGGCGGGTCGAGAGTAGTGGCCTCGAAGTCGCGGCTCTCCCAATAGTGACTGGGCAGGACGGGGAGTTGTCCAAGGATGAGCGGGAGTTCGCGGTTGTCGCCCGGCGCGAAGCTGAACCTGACGGTCCGCTCGCCCGTCTGCTCGACCTTGGCGACAGTGGCGTAGTAGGCGCGGTAAAACGGATGGGTCCGGCGCAGCGTGTCGAAGGTGAAGATGACATCCTTCACCTCGATACGCGTACCGTCATGGAACCGCGCTTGCGGGCGCAAGGTGAAGGCGACCCATGACCGGTCGGGCGGCACTTCGAGGGTTTCGGCGACCAGCGGATACTGCGTGAACGGCTCATCGAGCGATTCGACCATCAACGTATCGAAAACACTGGCGATGCCGGCCGCGGGGACGCCCCGGATGGTGAAGGGATTGAGCGTATCGAAGCCGCCGAGCGCCGACAGCGTCACGGAGCCGCCTTTGGGGGCATCGGGATTGACA
>JAJFMR010000367.1 GCA_020696915.1 Rhizobiaceae bacterium
GTGCCGCGCAGGTCGCCTGGCGCCTGAGAGGGAACGGGGAGCCGCCGGCCACGTTCTCGCCGTGCTCAGGCAACACTGCCGGGCCGCTTATGCAAGGAGGACAGGATGACCATGACGCGAGATGAAGTAGTCTCGGTGCTGGGGCCCGTCGACGACACGATGATCGCCGAGATCGTGGCCACATCGGCCTCCGTCGAGGAACTGCGCGAGGCATGGGCCTGGCTGCACGGCGACGAGGCTCTGATGGGGGAGGGGCGGCCGCTTCCCGGAGCACGGGTGGCGGCGCTCATCGAGGTGCTGGAGCCCGACGACGACGAAGAATAGAGAAGGATCTGCCGGGCAACCCCGAGGAGCCCACCGGACGCGGTAGTTCCGGAGAGGCTTGCAAGAAGCGGCAGGCGGCGGCGATATCCGGCCGGGTGATTTTGGCACTCTGTCGTGGGGAGTGCCAAAATCTTTGCCTGCGCCTCTTGAAACCTGATAGGTCACGGCCAAGATCGTATGCCATCGACGCTCCCGAAGGAGGTCGAGCCACGTTCCGGTCTGCCAAGCCGGCCGTGGACGAGTTCTTGCCAGCTGTTGTCATGAGGAGAACGACATGAAGTTTCGCCCGTTGCACGACCGTGTTCTGATCCGCCGCATCGAGGCTGAGGAAAAAACGTCTGGTGGCATCATCATACCGGATACTGCGAAGGAAAAGCCGCAGGAGGGCGAAGTCCTCGCAGTTGGTCCGGGTGGGCGCAACGAGACGGGGCAGTTGCAGCCGCTCGACCTGAAGGTCGGTGACCGCATTCTGTTCGGCAAATGGTCCGGCACCGAGATTCGGCTGGACGGCGAAGAACTGGTCATCCTGAAGGAAAGCGACGTGATGGGTGTTGTCGAAACGCAGGCGACGCTCAGCAGGGCCGCCTGACCTTCAGATCCGACCGAGGAATGAAGCCGACTATAGAAGGAGTGGTCCCATGGCTGCCAAGGAAGTCAGATTTCATACGGATGCTCGCGACAGAATGCTGCGCGGCGTCGACATGCTTGCCAATGCGGTAAAGGTGACGCTCGGCCCCAAGGGCCGCAACGTCGTCATCGACAAGTCGTACGGAGCTCCGCGCATCACCAAGGATGGTGTCAGTGTCGCCAAGGAGATCGAACTTGAGGACAAGTTCGAGAACATGGGCGCGCAAATGGTGCGCGAAGTGGCCTCGAAGACGAGCGATGTGGCCGGGGACGGCACCACCACGGCCATCGTACTCGCTCATGCGATCGTCAGGGAGGGCGCCAAGGCGGTCGCCGCCGGAATGAATCCGATGGATTTGAAGCGCGGTATCGACAGGGCGGTCGAAGCCGTCGTGGCCGAGCTGAAGGCCAATGCTCGCGCCGTGACCCGCAACGACGAGATCGCCCAGGTTGGCACCATCTCGGCCAACGGCGACCCCGAAATCGGCCGGTTTCTCGCCGAAGCGATGGAAAAAGTCGGCAACGAGGGAGTGATCACGGTCGAGGAGGCAAAGACCGCCGAGACCGAGCTCGAAGTCGTGGAAGGCATGCAGTTCGATCGCGGCTATCTGTCGCCCTACTTCATCACCAACCAGGACAAGATGCGCGTCGAGCTCGAAGACCCGTATGTGCTGATCCACGAAAAGAAGCTTTCGAACCTGCAGTCCATCCTGCCCCTGCTGGAGGCCGTCGTTCAGTCGGGCAAGCCGTTGCTCATCATTGCCGAGGACGTCGAGGGTGAGGCGCTTGCCACGCTGGTCGTCAACAAGCTGCGCGGTGGCCTGAAGGTCGCTGCCGTGAAGGCGCCCGGCTTTGGCGATCGCCGCAAGGCGATGCTCGAGGACATCGCCATCCTGACCGGCGGCACGGCGATCTCGGAAGATCTCGGCATCAAGCTCGAGAACGTTACCCTGGAGATGCTTGGCCGCACCAGAAAGGTGATGGTCGAGAAGGAGAACACGACGATCGTCGACGGCGCCGGCAGAAAAGAGGAGATCCAGGGCCGCATCACGCAGATCAAGGCGCAGATCGAGGAGACGACGTCCGACTACGATCGCGAGAAGCTCCAGGAGCGTCTTGCGAAGCTGGCCGGCGGCGTCGCGGTGATCCGCGTCGGCGGGTCGACGGAAATGGAGGTCAAGGAGAAGAAGGACCGCGTCGACGATGCGCTTCACGCCACCCGCGCGGCTGTCGAAGAGGGCGTGCTGCCGGGCGGCGGCGTCGCGTTGCTCAGAACCGCCGCAGCGCTCGAGAAGGTCATTGTCGACAATCCCGACCAGAAATACGGCGTGCAGATCGTGCGGCGTGCACTCGAGGCACCGGCCCGGCAGATCGCCGAGAATTCTGGCGCCGAAGGCTCGATCATCGTCGGCAAGCTCCGCGAGAAGGCCGATCTCGGCTATGGCTGGAATGCCCAGACCAATGAGTTCGGCGACCTCTACGGCCAGGGTGTGATCGATCCGGCCAAGGTGGTCCGCAGCGCGCTCCAGCATGCGGCGTCCGTCGCCGGGTTGCTCGTGACCACCGAAGCGATGGTCGCCGAGATGCCGAAGAAGGAAGCCGCGGCTCCCGCCATGCCCGGAGGAGGCGGCATGGATTTCTGACCGGCGTGGCAGGTCCGCCCCGAAGCGGGCCTGCCCGTTTCCGGTCATCTCCGGAAGTGCTAGATATCGACGATGAACGCGACAGACGAAACTGAAAACATCCCGTCCCCGGGGCGGCCGGTCACCGATCTTGCCTATGACGGAGATTGCAAGTCGGCCCTTGAGCCCAGGCTTTCCGATCTGCTGGAGATGGCCGTAGCGGCTGGCTGGGATCGCCGCAAGGCGGCCTATGCGCTGATGTTCCTTGCCGCCCGGCACGTCACCGGAACCCCGGTCGATACCGGCCCTGCCGCAGCGTAGAAGCCCGTCGGCAACCGTTTGACGCTCTCAGGCACGCCGTAGGCCGGCGATCGTGGTGACTGCCGGCCGGCGGATCTTTCCCATCACCACAAGATCGTCGGCCTGGCTATCATCAGCCAGAATATGCCGACCACGGCCGCGAAGGCCGGAAAGCCAAAGGCAAACCAGAGCCGGAAGAGCTGAGAATAGCGTTGTGGCGGCGGCCGCCCGGCCGCCTCCGCCGCTTCGGCCAGATTGCGCATCTGCATCTGCATCCAGACGACCGGAAGCCAGAACATGCCGGTGATCACGTAAAGCGCGATCGAAAGCATGATCCAGCCTTCCCGGAGCGAATAGCCGACATGCCAGGCGAGCGCCACGCCGGTGATCGGCTGCGCGACAACAGCCGTCGCGGTGAACACGAAATCCGCGACGACAACGATCCGGGCGACTGCCGCGATGGTCGCCGTGTTGCCCGTCCTGTGGGCAAGGAGCATGAAAAACGCGATTCCGGCACCCGTGCCGAGCAGCACCGCCGCGCCGATGACATGCAGGAATTTCAGGCCGAAGTAGATCAATTCCGTTACCGCTCGTCGAGGATTGCCATCGCAACGAAATGCAGGACGAGGATCGGCAGGATCTTCAGCAGCGGCCCGAGCGGCTCGTTCCAGAGATCCGGCCGCAGCACGGAGCCGGCGATCAGGTAAAAG
>JAJFMR010000368.1 GCA_020696915.1 Rhizobiaceae bacterium
GGAAGATGCCGGCCTGCCCACAATGCTGCGGCGGCCGAGACGGCAATCGGCACCAGGCTCGCCAGCGCCAGCACGCCCTCGCGAGAGAGCCAGCTCGACCGCCATTGCGAGAAGGCGCGCCATGCGCGCTGCGGGTTGCGAAGATGCAGCGCCGACGACGAGAGCCCACCTACGATCAGCACCAGCGCCAGGACATGGGCGGCCCCGGTGGCGGCCGAAGCCGGCTCGAGCACGCCGAGGCCGAGCACGGCCGCCAGACCGTAGCCGAGGCCCGACGCGGTGGTGAAAGCCACGATGGAGAGCGCGGGATGCATCAGCGCATGCCGCGGCGGGCGGGGGAATTTCCCGCTTCTGGTCGGGAGAGCGGCATCAGATGCGATCCAGCATCCTGTCCAGCCAGGCAAAGAACCCGGCGGCGCCATCTCCGGTCTCCTCGCCGCCCTGCAGCGGGATTGTGCCGGCCAGCGGCGTCCTGGGCCGCGGCGGCAGGTATTTGTTGACCGGACGCGTCCCCTGCTCCGGCATCAGGTCGATGCCGCCGCGCTCCGCCACCATCAGCGAGACTGCCGAGGACGGATCGGCGAGATCGCCGAAATGGCGGGCATTGGTGGGACAGGTCCGGACGCACGACGGCACACGGTCGATTTCGGGGATGTTCTGGTTGTAGATGCGGTCGATGCAGAGCGTGCATTTCTTCATGACGCCCGCCGCAAGATCCATTTCCCTTGCTCCGTAGGGACAGGCCCAGGCGCACAGGCCGCAGCCGATGCACATGTCCTCGTCGACCAGCACGATGCCGTCGTCGGCCCGCTTGTAGGAGGCGCCGGTCGGGCAGACGGTGACGCAGGGCGCGTCGTCGCAATGCAGGCAGGATTTCGGGAAATGCACGATGCGCGCGGCGCCCGCCTCGCCGACCACCTCGCCGCCGTCGGGCACCACCTCGAAGCTGTGGATGCGGTTGAGAAACGTGCCCGAAACGTCCGCCCCGTAGGGATCCTGGTCGGAGAGCGCTGCGCCATGGCCGCCGGTATTCCACTCCTTGCAGGAGATCACGCAGGCATGGCAGCCGACGCAGACGTCGAGGTCGATGACCAGGCCGAGCTTGCTCGGCGGCGCCGTCGCCGGCAGCGAGGTCATGCCGACCACTCCCGGCCATAGGAGAGCACCGCCGGCTTTTCCGAGACACCGCCCGGCTCGTCGATTTCCGCAAACCGCGGCTCGCTGCGGGCCGGCGGCCCCGCCTTCTCGATGCGCACCAGAAGATCGTACCAGGCCGCCTGGCCGGTTATCGGATCGGAGTTCGACCACCGCATTCCGTTGCCCTGCGATGGTAGAAGTTCGCTGATCAGATGGTTCATCAAAAAACCATTTTCGGCTTCCGGAACGTCGCGGTCGAGGCCCCAGGTGCCGGCCCGCTTGCCGATCGCGTTCCAGGTCCAGACGGTCGATCCGTTGACGGCTTCCATGCGCGCCACCTCGACCTTGATCCGGCCGTGCCGGGAGACGAGCCAGATCCAGTCGCCGTCGGCAAGCCCGTGCCGGTCGCAGATCGGGCCCGGCACATAGAGCGGATTGCTGGTATGGATCTGCCGCAGCCATGCATTCATCGACCCCCAGGAGTGATACATCGCCGCCGGCCGCTGGGTGATCGCATGGTAGGGATACCGGACTCCAGAGTCGGCTTCCGCCTCCGGCCTGTACCAGAAGGGCAGCGGGTCGAACGCCTCGAGGATGCGCCGCCGGTGGCTCTGCGGCGCAAAGGGCTCCCGCAGTTGCTCCGCCGACAGCCGGAATTTCTGCAGCACCTCCGAATAGAGCTGAAACGTCACCGGCTGCGGCGTGTCGAAGAAGCCCATGCGCACCGCGAAATCCTGGTAGGCGCGGTTGGCATGCTTGTAGAACTGCGCTTCCGCGGGGATGTGGGCGGAAAAGAACGAGCCGTTCTCGACGTAGCGCTTCAGCTGGTCGGGATTGGCCGCACCCCGCCCGGCCCGCTCGCCGCCGGCGCCCCGGAAGCCGGCCAGCGGACCGATGCCGGGCCGGCGCTCGTGGCGGACGATGTAGTCGGCATAGTCCTTGTAGAGTCCCCTGCCCCGGTGGTCGACGAAGCCGGGCAGTCCGAGCCGCACGCCGAGGTCGATGAGCACGCTCTGGAAGCCGCGCACGTCGCGGTCGGGCTCGACCACCGGCCAGCGGATGGCGTCCTGCACGGCGTCGGGCTCGGAGATCGGCCGGTCGAGCATCGAGATGCAGTCGTGGCGCTCGAGGTAGGTGGTGTCGGGCAGGACGAGGTCGGAATAGGCCACCATTTCGGAGGCATAGGCGTCCGAGCAGATGATCTTCGGGATCCTGTATTCCCCGGACGCCGCGTCGCGATCCTCCAGCATGGCGATGGTGCCGGCCGTGTTCATCGACGAGTTCCAGGCCATGTTGGCCATGTAGAGGAAGAGCACGTCGACGGGATAGGGATCGCCGGCATGGGCATTGGCGATCACCATGTGCATCATCCCGTGCACGGACATGGGTGCGTCCCAGGAAAACGCCTTGTCTATCCGCTCCGGCCTGCCCTCGGCATCGACCAGAAGATCCTCGGGGCCGCGCGGAAAGCCCAGATGCGGCCCGCTGAGCGGCTTGTTCGAGCCGAAATGCTCGGACTTTCCGTGCGGCGTCGGGTGTGCCTCCAGCGGCTTCGGATAGGGCGGCTCGAAACGGAAGCCGCCGGGGCAGTCGACCGCGCCGATCATCACCTGCAGCAGATGCAGGGCGCGCGCCGTCTGGAAGCCGTTGGCGTGCGCCGAGATCCCCCGCATCGCGTGGAACGAGACCGGGCGGCCGACGAAACCGGCATGCCGCTCGCCGTTGACGTCGGTCCACGGCTGCTCGACGAAGATCGCCTCGTCGAAGGCGACGCGGGCGATCTCCGCCGCCAGGCCGCGGATCACCCCGGCATCGACGCCGGTTTCGGCGGCAACGGCGTCCGGCGCGTATTTTTTGTCGAGATAGCGCTCGGCAAGCAGTCCGAAGGACGGCCGCGCGTGGCGTCCGTCGTCGAGCCTGTAACGCCCTGCGAGGGCCGCCCGCGCGCCCTGGCTCCCCACCGGCACGACCCGTTCGGTCACCGTCTCGAAGATTTGGGGATTGCCGTCCGCGTCGCGCAGGAAAAGGCCGTGTTCGGCAGTCCCCGGCTGGTCGACGACCAGCCAGGCGGCGTTCGAATAGCGGGCGAGATACGAGACGTCGATCTTTCCGGCCTTCAGAAGCTCGTGGATGAGCGAAAGGATGAGCAGGCCGTCGGTTCCCGGACGGATGCCGATCCAGTTGTCGGCGACGGCCGAATAGCCGGTCCGCACCGGGTTCACCGACACGAAACGGCTGCCCTTCTGCTTGAGCTTCGAAATGCCCATTTTCAGCGGGTTGGAATCGTGGTCCTCGGCGACGCCGAACATCACGAACAGTTTCGTGCGGTCCCAGTCCGGCGAGCCGAATTCCCAGAAGGCGCCGCCGATGGTCATGATGCCGGCCGCGGCCATATTGACTGAGCAGAAGCCGCCATGCGCCGCGTAGTTGGGAGTGCCG
>JAJFMR010000369.1 GCA_020696915.1 Rhizobiaceae bacterium
CAGATCCTTGCGGTGACATTCACCAACAAGGCGGCGCGCGAGATGAAGCAGCGCATCGGCCTGCTCGTCGGCGAAGCCGTCGAGGGCATGCCCTGGCTCGGCACCTTTCACTCGATCGGCGTCAAGCTCCTCAGGCGCCACGCCGAGCTGGCCGGGCTGAAGCCGGATTTCACCATTCTGGACACCGACGACCAGGTGCGGCTGATGCGCCAGCTCATCCAGGCGGAAAACATCGACGACAAGCGCTGGCCGGCGCGCCAGTTCGCCGCCATGGTCGACGGCTGGAAGAACAAGGGGCTCGGGCCCGCCGACATTCCGGAGGGCGATGCCCGAAGTTTTGGCAACGGTAAGGGCCGCAAGCTCTACCACGACTACCAGGAACGGCTGAAAACCCTGAATGCGGTGGATTTCGGAGACCTGCTCATGCATCCGATCCGCATCCTGCGCGAGCATCACGACGTGCTCGCCAACTATCACCGGCGCTTTCGCTACATCCTCGTCGACGAATACCAGGACACCAACACGGCCCAGTATCTCTGGCTGCGGCTGCTGGCCCAAAGGCCCAGCCAGCGCGCCGCCGATGCCGGGTCTGGAAGCGGCGGCGGCAGCACGGTCAACATCTGCTGCGTTGGCGACGACGACCAGTCGATCTATGGCTGGCGCGGCGCGGAGGTCGACAACATCCTGCGCTTCGACAAGGATTTCCCCGGCGCCACGATCATTCGTCTGGAACGCAACTATCGCTCGACGGCCCACATCCTTGGCGCGGCGTCGCACCTCATCGCCCACAATGAAGGCCGCTTCGGCAAGACGCTGTTCACCGACAGGGCCGATCCCGACGACGCGAGGGTGACCGTTCACGCCGCGTGGGATTCCGACGAGGAGGCACGCGCCGTCGGCGAGGAGATCGAGCGGCTGCACCGCGACCGGCACGATCTGAACGACATGGCGATCCTGGTGCGGGCCTCTTTCCAGACCCGCTCCTTCGAGGATCGCTTCATCGAGATCGGCGTCAATTACCGCGTCATCGGCGGACCACGCTTTTACGAACGCCTGGAGATCCGCGACGCGCTTGCTTTCTTCCGCGTCGTGGCGCAGGGCGCCGACGACCTCGCGTTCGAGCGCATCGTGAATGTCCCGAAGCGCGGCCTCGGCGAAACCACCGTACGCCAGGTTCACGACACGGCGCGGGCGCTCGGCGTGCCGATGCTGGCGGCGGCGGCCAGTCTTGCCGAGAGCGACGAGTTGAAGCCGAAGCCGCGGGCCGCACTACGCGAGGTCACCGCCAATTTCGCGCGCTGGCAATCGCTGCTCGAAACCATGCCGCACGGCGAGCTGGCCGAGACGATCCTGGAAGAGTCCGGCTACACCGACATGTGGAAGAACGACCGCTCGGCGGAGGCGCCGGGCCGGCTTGACAATTTGAAGGAACTCATCCGCTCAATGGAGGACTATGAGAGCCTGCGCTCGTTCCTCGAACACGTCGCGCTGGTCATGGATGCCGAGCAGAATGCCGAACTCGACGCCGTCAACATCATGACGCTGCATTCGGCCAAGGGACTCGAGTTCGAGACGGTTTTCCTGCCCGGCTGGGAGGAAGGGCTGTTTCCGCACCAGCGCGCCCTCGACGAAGGCGGCCGCAGCGCGCTGGAGGAAGAGCGGCGCCTCGCCTATGTCGGACTGACCCGCGCCAAGAAGAACCTTCACATCTGGTTTGTCTCGAACCGCCGAATCCATGGTCTGTGGCAGTCGACCATCCCATCGCGCTTCCTGGACGAACTGCCGGAAGAGCATGTCGAAATCTGCGACGCCGGTAACTCCTACGGCGGCTACGGCTCGGCCTATGGCGGCGGATCGTTTGCCGCCGGGCGTGGCGGCGGCACAAACCCCTATGGCGCGTCGCGGTTCGACACTATGGGCGACAAGAGCGGCGGCGAATCTTTTTCCAACACCTACGCGACGCCCGGGTGGCAGCGCGCCAGGCAGAACCGGACGTCGGCGACGGACCGCAACTGGGGCACGCGCTCCGGCCATCAGGTCGAGCGGATTGGCTATGGCGAGACCGATTCCGGCTACGGCGCCGGCCGGACCAGCGTCAAGGGCCGCACCATCGAGGGAGAACTGATCGCAAAGTCCGTTTCAGACGGCCCTTCCCCGTTCAGCGTCGGCGACCGCGTGTTCCACCAGAAGTTCGGTAACGGCAACGTCGCTGCCATCGACGGCAACAAGCTCACCATAGATTTCGATCGCGCCGGCCAGAAGCGCGTGCTCGACGGCTTCGTCCAGCCGGTCTGAAGGCGTAATCCCTGTCCGTAGGGGCCGGCACCGTGAAACACGATTCGTGCCGCGGGCGCGAGAGAGGACCGGGGACGCATTTCTCCAAATCTGCGAACCCCTCCCCGACCTGGCGGAACACGCATCGCTGCTAATGGTTTGGTCCCGGGCGGCGCTTTTCGCCAACGAGGAGACACAAAATGGCACACGACCGTGGACGGCAGGATTACTACGGGGATCGCGACGATTTCGATGATCAGCGGCGCAGCCGGCAACAGGGTGGCGACTATGGCAGGGGCTGGCAGCAGGAACGCGGTTCGCGCCAGCAGCACGGCGAGCGTTTCTCCGGCGACTTTTCCCAGGGCGAGCGCTCCTACGGAAGCGGCCAGGCCGGCGGCTGGCAGTCGGACGAGGACTTTGCGTCACGCCAGGGCGGTCTCGGAAGCGAGCAGAGGTCTCGTGATTATCGTTCGTACGGCGCTCATGAAGGCCGCTTCGGCTCGGGCAGCGCCGACTTCGGCGGTGGATATGCCGACTGGCAGGACCGCGGCGGCTGGCAGGACCGTGGTGGCTGGCAGGGCCGTGGCGGACCTGGCGGCTGGCAAGGTCGCAACTATGACGACCGGTACGGTGCCGCCGGCCGCCGCCATTATGGTGGCGAGAGTGGCTACCGCGAGGGCGGCCGCGATTTCTGGGACAAGGCCGGTGACGAAGTATCGTCCTGGTTCGGCGACGAACAGGCGGAGCGCCGGCGCGAGATGGACCGTCACCGCGGCCGCGGCCCCAGAAACTATGCGCGCTCCGACGAGCGCATAAAGGAAGACGTCAACGACCGGTTGACCGACGACGGCTTCCTCGACGCGACCGAAATCGATGTCGCGGTCGAGAACCGAGAGGTGACACTGTCGGGGCATGTGGACAGCCGCCAGGCCAAGCGCCGCGCCGAGGACCTTGCCGAGTCCTGCTCCGGCGTCAACCATGTGCAGAACAATCTGAGGGTCCGGCGAGACGACACATCGTACGGCAGCACGTCGTCCGGGGCATCGGCAACCGCCGCCAGGACCAGCAAGACGAGCGGTATCTGAGTTCGGGCGGATCGGCCGGAAGTCGGGAACCTGCTGTCCGGCCGGTCAGGGCCTGCAGCGGCGAGGGCAAGACCCCGCCGCTGCCGTTTCTTTCATTTTGGTCCAGGTCTCCGGCTGCGCATGTCTTTCAGCGTCTCCGCCGCGGGGGCCGCGAGATCGACATAACGCTCCTCCAGTTCGCCGGCCTTGTCGACGATCGGAAAATCGTAG
>JAJFMR010000045.1 GCA_020696915.1 Rhizobiaceae bacterium
AAGTCACGATCGGTCGCCGCGCGGTTGTTCGAACCGTGGACCATGTCCCTCAACTGATCGTCGGTCACCTGATGCGGAGGCCAGCCGCCCTGCGGTGCGACGAGTTGATGTGGCGCATCGTCGACAACCACGCTCTTTGATGCGACGAACGCGGACCCCAGGGGATCTGTAGTGCCCTTCCATTTGCCGACGAAGAATACGGTGACATCGGCGTCGGGATCGCGCAAGGGCACGACGTAATTCTGGAAATTCGCCACCGAGATCGCCGGACCGAGCGCCTGGTTCAGGTTCTCGGCCCTGGCGCTCGATAGAGTGAGCTCGATGTTTGCCGATGGCAGGTACAGGCGGTTCATCACTTCCAGCAGCTTTTCTGCCTCGGCCGGGTCGAGGGACGTCCCTGCTTTCATCTGCCCGGCGGCGTCCTTGTAACGGATAAAGCGGAAGGCGACGCCGATTTTCCTGCGTTTCACGGTCACGACATCAAGCCTGGCCGTGCCTGACCGGCTGATGCAATCGAGCCCTGCAGCAGAGCCGGTGACACTGCCTTCTACGGACAGCACCGTGCTGCCGAACTGAATGACGTTCAGCAGGCGGCTGCCGAGCGCCAGGACGTCACTGCGAACAGCCTGTGGGAAATTGTCCGCGTAGATCATCAGCCGGTTGAGGACGCCGGCCGGCGACACCACCTCGACCGTCAGGTTGGTCCTGTCGAATCTCAGGTCGCGATTGACGTCGAACGGGCGGGCGCCGTTGAGGCAGACGAGGGCGAGCCCCTCATAGGGAACGATCAGGCAAGGCGGCGTGGACCCGAAGAAGCCGCAATCCTTCCAGACCGCCGAATAATTGGCAGGCATAGCTTCACCCAGGAGGTTGTGGCGCGCGATGCGCCTCGAGCAAGGTGATATTCATGCCGCGCGGCGAGTTTGCCGAAGGCCTCCGGCAGGTGATCGCCGTTGTTAACCGCAGACATCCCGGTGGACGATATGTTCGTCTTCCGTCCGGAGAGAATGAGAAGTGCCTTTGGGACAATCTTCTACTCCGGCTAAAGTTTTTGACCTAGGAACTCACGGAAGGGGTTGAAAATAGCTGTATTCACAAGGGCAATTGCGGTATATACATGGCCCCAGGACTTGGAATGCTTTTCGAAGAGCTCCAAATTAGCCGCCAGGAAACCTGAGGAGGTATTGAGGGGAGGACTCAATAATCTCTCATAGTCTCCGTAACCATACCGCAAGTTGGTGCTGCCGCCGACGGACAAGTAGACGTCTTGAACGACACATGCCCAAAACTCCTCTTCGTTCATCCAATCCGAATTCTTGGTCGGAATTGCATTCCGGAGCCCCTGCATCGAGCGAATTGCGTGAATGAGCTCGTGCACGAGGACGTTATCGGCGCGTCTGTCCCAAATCCTGGGGGCCCTGATCTGTTCGGGACTGAAATAGATAACCACGTCCGAGCCGGCCCCGGTGCCAACCATGTCGGGAGGAGCTTTGTCTTCCCGCTCGTCGTGGCGCAGCGTGTGGATCTTGTCCCCGTGGCCCGCATACCAGAAGTCCGGGCCCCGTCCGGAAACTCCCTGCGGTGCACTGTCGGGATGGCTGGCGGGGCTGGCGCTCGCATTATCCATCCCCGCTCCATCGTCCGCCTTTGTCTTGTAAAACGGCTCGATGGTTACGCGCTTCCTGTGCTGCAAAACGAAATCGGTAACGACTTTGCCGATGGGGTTTTTGCGGACCGCGTCCAAAGTATCGCGAACGCGCTTTTGATATTCGATCATCTTGTCATGGCTGAAACCGTCCTTGACCGCCTGTCTGGTAGGTGGGCCAATGCTGATAGCAACCACGGCCAGTCCTCCAATTCCAACCCGAGGGACCGCTCAACCCTTGTACCGGGCGGACTTCCCGGCCCGATGCTGATGCTGGCTCGTTTCTGTAACCGGGCGACGCCACCGACTGGGCCGATGTGTTTCCGCCTCGTCGACACTTTGGGCGAACGGAATTCCGTCAAGCGTCGAGGCGGGCCAGTGCATCCCGGTCCAGAGCGCCGTCGTGCAGGGAGGTCGCCACCAGAACGGCTGCAACGCCGAGATGGGACAGTGCGATAATGTCGGCCTCGCCGCGGACGCCGCCGGCCGCCACGACCTGGCGATCCCCCGCCCTCGCCATGATCATTTCCAGCAGCGCCAGATCCGGGCCGCCGCCGGAACCGACCTGCGCCAGCGTCATGACGATGATCGTCTGAGGCCAAAGGCCGGGCTCGTCGAGGAACGATGGAGGGCCGCGAAACCCGTCGGCGAAGAAGTCGAGCGAGAGGATGAGTTTCTTGTGGCCCTGGAAGCGCCGGAGCAGGGCATCGTCCACCTGCGATTCCGATCCCAGTACGGGTGAGAGCGACGCGTGGCCGAGGGCGGCTTCCAGTTTGCCGGCATCCCCGAAACCGGCGTCCAGCCAGATATCCGGCGCGTCGAGACGCGAGAGCCGCGCCAGCGCAGCATCGTTCGGCGGGCGGCCCGCGATAGCATCGAGATCGGCGACGTAGAACGTCCCGAAGGAATGAAGCGAGCGCATGCCGCGGGCGACGTCGACGATGTCGGCAGTTGTGCTGAGCGGCGTGACGATGGGCCTGTAATCGGCGCGCCGGCCTCCGGCCGCCCGCACGACCACGCCATCTTTCAAGTCCAGCACCGGAATGATACGCAACGAAAGAGCTCCATCGTCCTGCCGGTTGCAGGGCTGCCGATGAAAGCCCGAAGAATGGAAAAAGGAAAGAACGCCATCGCCGGCTTCGACGTCGGCGGCGCGCATCTCAAGGTCGCCCGCGCCGAGCAGGGCCGCATCGTCGCTGCCGCGACTTCCGCAATGCCCCTCTGGCAGGGACTGGACCATTTGGCCCGCGGGTTCGACGAAGCAGAGCGGCTCTTTCAGGGCGCCGAAATCTGCGCCTTCACGATGACGGGCGAACTGTCCGACGTGTTTCGGTCGCGGCTCGAAGGCGTCCAGACGCTGCTGACCCTCATCAGGGAGCGTTTCGGCGGCGGAAGAATCCTGATCTATGCCGGCCGGTCCGGTTTCGTCGACGTCGAACGCGCGGCTCGCTCGGCCGCGGACGTGGCTTCCGCCAACTGGCATGCCACCGCGTCGCTGGTGGCGGACAGGGTCGGGGAAGGCCTGTTCGTGGACATGGGATCGACCACCACGGACGTCATCGCGTTGAACAACGGGGTCGTGGCTCACCAGGGCTACACCGACGCCGAAAGGCTGTTGAGCGGCGAGCTCGTCTACACGGGCTTTACCCGCAGCTTCCCGTTTGCCGTTGCCGGGATTGCACCGGTGGGCGGAGGGCTGACCCCGCTGATGAACGAGTATTTCGCCTCGATGGCCGATGTCCACCGCATCCTGGGGGTCCTCGACGAAGGGGACGACAGGCATCCTGCCGCAGACGGCAAGGAGAAGACAAGGGCGGCATCGGTTGTCCGTCTGGCGCGCATGGTGGGCCGCGACGCGGCCGATCTGGGCGTCAGGGAATGGCGCGACCTGGCACGCTGGTTCAGCGAGCAGCAGCTGCGCGCCATCCACGATGCGGCGTTCCGGGTGGGGGCGCGGCTCTCCGACGAGGCGCCCGTGGTGGCCGCGGGAACCGGACGCTGGCAGATCGGCCGGCTGGCCGAGCGCCTTCAGCGCCGCTTTGTCGACTTCGCCGACGTCGTTCCGGCCAGCGACCACGCCCGCAACCAGGTGAGCAGTGCCGCGCCAGCCGCTGCCGTGGCCCTTCTTGCCGGCCGGGCGCCTGGGCGGCTGGAACAGCTTTCATGACGAGCAAGGCGAGCTACCCCATGCCCGCCGCGCCCCTCCGGGTACCTGTCTCATCATGCCGGCCATGGCAACGGCACACCATTGCGTCCGGCTGGCAAGGTCCACCTGAGGCCTGGTGCAGCGTCTTCACGTCGCGCCCAGGCCCCTATCGATGGGACCTTCACAACGGCGAGTTGGTCGAGCCCTCCGCGAAATATCGCTTCACGCGCTGCATCAGCCAGCCCCAGGCTTCGCTCTCTTCGGGGCCGGCGGTCTTCTCGACGGCGATTGCCAGGTAGGCGATCTCGGTCTCGATCTTTTCCCGGGGCAGCATGTCGAGCCGGCTCGTCAGGATCGCGAGTTCCAGCACCGCCGCCTTGGCGCGGTTCAGACCGGTGAACGGGGCGTGCGTCGCCGCCGCGGCGACGCGGCAGAAATGGCGCGGGCGTACCCCGTCGTCGGCCACGCGCTCGACCTTCAGAACGGTGTGGGCAAGCGCCGCTTCGAGCCGCGGCACCGGACAGCCGTGAACCGGCACGACAGGCCAGTCCCGGCGGCCCGTCAGGCAGCCCGCGAAGACACGAACATCGTCGGTATGGCTGGCGACCGCGAACGGCACCTCGGCCAGGTTGTCGAGCGTGACCGATGGACGGAAGGGCGCGATCACCCAGCCTTCCCCTTCCGCTATGATGCCGAGCGGCGCCAGGTGAACCTTGCCGCTCCCGTCCACCGTGGTGACGATCGTCTCGCGGATCATGGGCATGCTCTATTTTACTTTTTTTTCGCGTGCAGCGTCGGCCCGGCTTCGGCCAGCCGCGTGCGGTCGGTTTCGGGCGGCGGAAAGGCCACGCCGAAGTTCAGCGGCTCGTCCTGCACATAGCGTTTGCCGAGCCGCCAGGCGATCTCCGCCTTCATCAGCTCGGCGCCGAGATAGAATGCGTGTGCCCCGTCCGACTCGACACCGAGGCCCGCGAAAAGCGAGAACGCATCGGTCGCCACGGCGTGGCCCTTGCCGTTGAAGACGTGGATACCGTCCGGGGCGGTGGCGATGCGGAAATTGGCGTCGCGCACGGAAGCCGCCAGGGCGTCGATATCGGCGAGCGTGGCGACGAAGGGTTTCCGGTCATGCACCTGCAGCAGCCCGGGATGGTAGCCGCGCGGCAGGGCGCCGTCGGCGCGGGCGGCAAAAAGGGTGCGGCGGGCGACGTCGTGCTCCTCGACGGTGCGGACCGTGTGGGGGCTGACATTGACGGTGAGGACGTTGCGGATCCCGAGTTCGGAGCAAAGTCCGGCGAGCAGCGCCGTCGTCCCCGAGCTGTCGGCATCGGTCAGCTCGGTGAGATTGCCGGTGCCCATCAGAAGCTCGGCCTGCGGCCAGCGCCGCCGCGCCTCGATGAAGCGGCCGATCGACCGGGCGAAGCCGAAATGGATTGGGTCCAGCACGGGATCGGCGATGAACTGGATGCGGGCTTGCTCCGCCGCCTCGATGGCGCGCCCGAGCGACTCGAGATCGCCGGGAACTGACGGGATGAGGACCGGAACGGCGGCGTGATCGAAGGCCAGCGGCAGCGTGTCTTCGTCGAGGCTGAGCAGGTAGTCGGCTCCAGCCGCAGCGCCGGTCCTGAGTTCGTCGGTCACGGCCGAATCGACGCTTACGGAAAAGCCCTCGGATTTCAATGCGTGTACCGCCTCGCCGAGCAGCGGAAACGGCGTCGCGGGCAGGCAGCCCAGGTCGATGACGTCGGCGCCTGCCGCGGAAAGTTGTCCGGCTCGCATGACGATGCTCTCGATGGACAGCGCCGGCGCGTCGACGATCTCGGCGAAGATGCGCAGATCGTGACGCGAAAGGTCCGGCGGCTGGCCCTTGCGGCCGAGAAAGGCGGGAAGGTCGGCGATCTCGTCGGGACCGCGCAGGAAGGGCACGCCGAAATGCGCCGACAGGCTGTCGAGGTCGCCGCGGTAGCGGCCGGGCAGGATGATGCGCGCCTCGCCTCCCTCGAGCTTCAGCCGGCGCTTGATGATCTCCTCGGTCATCAGCGCCGCGACCTTGACGCCGATGTCGACGACTTCCCAGGAGAATTCCGTCGTGCCGAGCCCCTCGAGCAACCTGTCCAGCCGGGCTTTGGCCAGATGGCCCGTCAGGAAGACGATGAGCTCAGGCACGGGATTCGAGTTCCGCCCGGCGCTCCAGGACCGCGCCTCCGAGACCGGCCAGCGATTCGACGACGCGCGCCCGTTCGAAGCTTTTCAGCCGTTCCGTGTTTCCCAGGTCGATGCGGCGGGAATAGACGTTGACCAGGCCGTGTGTCGCCATGGTTTCGAGCTCCGGCGCGGTGTCGCAGGCGAAAACGAAGAAATGTCCGGACCCGGTCAGCACCCATGCCCGGCGCGGAGTGTGAAGCCTCACCATCCTTCTATCCTGCCGCGCGGATCGCGGACCCGTTTATCCGGAAGCCTGGCAGCTTTCCCGCCGCCAGGCTTGCCGCAGCCCCGGCCGCCTCGCCGGGGCCGGCCAGCCGGAGCTCGATGCCGCCAGGCAGCATGGAGGCGAATGCCGCGTCGACGATGCCCCTGGCCGCCAGGCTGGCGACCTCGTCCCCGCTGCCGAAAGCACGCGTCTGCTTGATGAGGAGAAGAGCTTTGGCGCCGACTCGACCGGTGAGCCATGCAGCCAGCGCGTCCGAGGTCACGTTCCAGGAAGCTTCGATCCCTTGGTCCGCCAAAGCCAGCGACGACGGCAGCCACACCGGGATTGTGCCGGCGGCGAGTGCCCGCTCGATGTCGGCGCGAGTTCTGGCGGCAGCGAACCGGTGGTGGCGATCGAGGATGACATGACCGAACTGCTCCATGGCGAGCAGGGCCATGGCATGCGCCGCCCTGTCCGAGAAGCCGAGTCGACGCTGCGCATCACGCACCTGATCGGCGAACGGCCCACCGCCGGGCACGATCACCAGCGGCAGCCGTGCTCCGGCCAGCGCAGCCAGCCAGACTACCATTTGCCGCGCTTTGGCCGTGCTGCCGCCGATCTTGACGACGACGGTCTTCATGACCGCCCGCCCTGCCTGCCGCCGGCCGGCTCCGCGGGCCCGCGGCCGGGGGTCTGGCCCGTCCGCACCGACGATGCGCGTGGCCGCGGGCGCTTGCGCTCGATCTCCACGCCGACCCCGCCGGCCCCGAGTTCCAGCTTCTCCACCCTGACGGTCACCCGCATCACCCGCGAATCTTCGAGGACGCGGGCGGCTATCTGTCCAGCCAGCGTCTCGCTGAGCTCGACATGGCCGCGCCCGACGATGGCGCGGATCCCGTCCATGATGATGTCGTAGGAAAAGACGTGCCGCATGTCTTCCGGGTTTTCCGTCAGCCGCAGAACGTCGGCCGAGACGTCGAAACGGACTTTCTGCGTGTGGCCGTGCTCGAAACTGTAGGCGCCAATGCGCACCGGCAGCACGAAGTCGCGGATGAAAATCCTGTCGGTTCCAAGCGCGGCGTCCGCAGCATCGGGAGAATAGCCCCGTGCCGCCAGAAGCCGGTAGTCGACGCCGGCCGAACGGCCCGTCCCGCGTTCGTCTGGGATGAGGGCACGTATCCGGGCAACCGCCTTCGGGTCGATCGAGACGGTGCGCGCGCCGGAGCAGAGGGCACCCCGAAAGCCGAGAAAATCGGGTTCGAAGGGCAGCAGGCGCGGAATGTCGGGTTCCTCGAGCGATCCGCTCAGCCCCGTCCTCAGGCCATGTGACCGTGCGCGATCGACGAAGGAAGGAATCTGTTCCGGCGGCAGGTGGTCGAGCAGCCGCCCTCTCGACTTGTCGGCCGTGTCGACCATGACGCCATGGAAATCATGGCGGGCGAGCACGGGCAGCAGGTCGAAATCAATTTCGAGGTCCGCAAACAGCACCGCAATCAGCTTCGTGCGAGCCGCCACCGATGCAAGCGAAGCGGCGCAGGCGACAGCCTGCTGCGTGCGAAAGAAACCGACCTTGACGAAATCGACGCCGGTGGATGCGACCTCGCCCGCCCTGGCGGAGAGCGTTTCGGGCTGCATGGGCAGGTCCCCGCAGACCGCGCTGGTCGCCCGGCGGCCCGCCACGGCTGCCACGGTCCCGACGATGCCCTCGATCGACACCGCGCCCAGCGCTCCGGCCGTCGGGTCTTTCAGGTCGATGATGTCGGCGCCTCCGGCGATGGCGATTTCCGCCTCCTGGACGCCGGTGACGCTGGCCAGCATTTGCGTCATCTCTTCAGCTCTCCAGACGGCGATTTGGCGGCGTGAAAGGCTTCCTGACGCCGGCGGCAGTTGCATGGCAACGGCTTTCGGCCGCCGGGCAGTCCCGCATTGCGTGGCCGGGCCCGGTCCAGAAGCCGGCGCGGGGAACGGAGCTCATAGGGTTGCAATCGAGAAAAGCTGGGCTAGGATCAAATCGGCACCGACTTTCCCGCACCGTTCCTGACGATCCGATCGGTCAACGGCGCGTGCAGCATGAACGTTTGACTATGAAGAGCATGGTGCCGAACACTCTCGCCGTTTTCATCGGACTTTTTATTGCGAGCGTCAACGCCTGCCTGGTGTCGGCGCAAGAGGCTGCGCCGGCATCTCCGACTGCGCCGACGGCGCAGGACGAGGGGCAGCAAACCGAAGTCCGGATCGGCTATCTTCGCGCCTATGCGCCGCAGCTGGCGCTCTCGGTCCTCGACGTGCCGCCGCGCGACGAAGGGGTTGCGGGCGCCAATGTGGCGATCGGCGACAACAACACGACCGGCCGTTTTCTGGGGCAGACATTCCGGCTCGACGTGACCGAAGTGAAGCCCGAGGCCGATGTCGTCCCGGCGTTCCACGAGATGGCAGCGCGCGGCGACCGCTACCTGCTTGCCGACCTTTCGGCGCGGCAGTTGCTCTCGATCGCCGACATCGCGCGCGACAACGGCATCCTCATCTTCAACGTCGGCGCCACCGACGACGTGCTGCGCGAGGAAGAATGTCGCCGCAACGTATTTCACACCGCTCCGACCCGCACCATGCTGGCCGACGGACTGGCGCAATATCTGGTCTGGAAACAGTGGCGCCGGTGGGTGCTCATCTACGGCTCGCATGAAGGCGACCAGCTTTTCGCGGACGCGCTGCGGCGCGCCGCAACCCGCTTCGGTGGGGAGATCGTCGCCGAAAAGCTGTTCGAGGACACCGGCACCGCCCGGCGCACGGATTCCGGCGTCGCCCAGATCCAGCGGCAGATGCCGGTCTTCACCCAGGATCTGGCGGACCACGATGTCGTGCTGGTTGCCGACGAGAGTGAGGTGTTCGGCACCTATGTGCCATTCCGGACATGGATTCCCCGCCCCGTCGCAGGGACGGCCGGCCTGATTCCCTCGGCCTGGCATCCGGCCAGCGAGCAGTGGGGCGGCACGCAGATCCAGAACCGCTTCGCCAAGGCGACCGGCCGGCGCATGCTGTCCACGGACATGGCGGCCTGGACGGCCGTGCGCATAATCGGCGATGCGGCAACGCGCACGTCGAGCGCAGACCCAGCAAAGATCGAAGCCTTCATTCGCGCCGACGACTTTTCCATCGCCGCCTTCAAGGGGCAGAAACTGACGTTCCGCAAATGGAACTGGCAGCTCAGGCAGCCGATCTTCCTCGGCGATGGACGCTCCGTCGTCTCGACCTCGCCGCAGGAAGGCTTCCTGCATCAGGTGTCCGAACTGGACACGCTGGGGGTCGATGAGCCGGAGACCAGATGCGTCTTCGAATAGTTCAACAACCGGGAGAAGCCCTGATGCGACCAAGACTGACACTTCTGGCCGGCACGATCGCGGCCGGCCTGACGGCCAGCCCTGCGTCGGCCTACATGGTCTATGTCTCCAACGAGAAGGACAACACGATCTCGGTCGTGGATTCGGAGAGCATGCAGGTGGTCAAGACGGTAAATGTCGGTCAGCGGCCGCGCGGCATCACCATCTCGCACGACGGCAAGCTCATCTATCTGTGCGCCAGCGACGACGACACCATCGAGGTGATCGATACGGCGACACTGCAGATCGTCGGAACCTTGCCGTCCGGCCCCGATCCGGAACTCTTCGTGCTTTCCCCGGACGGGAAGACGCTCTACGTCGCCAACGAGGATGACAATCTGGTTACCGTCATCGATCTCGAAAGCAAGCGCGTGCTTTCCGAGATACCGGTGGGTGTCGAGCCGGAAGGCATGGGCGTCAGTCCCGATGGCAAGACTATCGTCAACACCTCGGAAACGACGAACATGGCGCATTTCATCGACGCTTCCTCGCATGAGATAACCCACAACGTGCTCGTCGATTCACGGCCGCGCTTCGTCGAGTTCACGCCCGACGGCTCCGAGGCCTGGGTCAGCGCCGAGATCGGCGGCACCGTTTCGGTGATCGACAATGCAACCAGGGAGGTGAAGCACAAGATCACCTTCGAGATCCCGGGCCTTCGCTCCGAATCGATCCAGCCGGTCGGCGTGCGCATCACCGCGGATGGAACCAAGGCCTATGTCGCGCTTGGGCCCGCCAACCGCGTCGCGGTCATCGACACCGAGACCTACGAGGTCGAAAAGTATGTGCTGGTCGGGCAGCGCGTGTGGCAACTCGCCTTCACCCCCGACCAGAAGACGATCATCAGCACCAACGGCGTGTCCAACGACATCACCTTCATCGACGTGGAGAGCGACGAACCGATCCAGTCGGTGACAGTCGGCGCACTCCCGTGGGGCGTCGTCGTTTCCCCGAATTGAGACTGAGCAAACAGGCAGAAAGAGAGGAAAAGATGAGGAGAATGCGTGCGTTCGCATGCGCCGCGCTGCTCGGCATGGCCCTGTCGCACGGCCAAGTGTGGGCACAGGATGCTGACGATGATGACGAGGCCGCTGCTCCTGCCGCGGAAGCCACCACCGAGCAGCCGACGCGCGCCTCGAAGGACGTGCCGGAACTGATCCTCGGCTCCAAGGACGACCAGTTCACGGTGAACCAGACGGATTTCCAGCTGATCTCCGGGCAGGGCTATCGCTGGAGGATCTCGGCGGCGGGCGGCCTCGAATACAAGTTTCATACCGATCTCTTCCGCAATGTCTGGATGAACCAGATCGTCATCGAGGACCTCGAAGTCCACATGAACGGCGCGCCGGCCTGGCTGGAATACGACGCGGACGGGACGATCCAGGTCCAGTTCACCACAGTGCGTCCCGGCACGTATACCTGGTCGGTTCCGGATCTTGCCGATCGGGGAATGAAAGGCACGATCACGATCAAGTAGCGGCTGTCGCGGGCGGCGCCCTATGTTGACAGTCAGAGACGAAAGGAAAAGCGTGCAGCATACGAGGGCAGGGGACGTGCGGGCCGAGGCGGCGCTGGCGGTGGCCGGGGTAAGCCACTCCTACGGCTCGAAACGCGCGCTCGACGATGTGTCCTTCGCGGTCGAGCCTTCGAGCTTCGCGGTGCTGCTTGGTCTCAACGGAGCGGGCAAGACAACGCTGTTCTCACTGATCAGCCATCTTTACGACACACGGCACGGATCAATCCGGATTTTCGGTCACGACGTCGTGCGTGCGCCCGGCGAGGCGCTGCGGCGGCTCGGCATCGTCTTTCAGGCGCGCACCCTCGACCTCGATCTGAGCGTCCATCAGAACCTCTCCTACCATGCGTCGCTGCATGGAATCGGCGCCGCAGAGGCGCGCCGCCGGATCGGCGAGGTGCTGGAAACTGTGGCGATGAGCGCCCGCCTGCATGACAAGGCGCGCAGCCTGTCGGGCGGCCAGATGCGGCGAATCGAAATCGCCCGCGCGCTGCTGCACCGGCCGCCGCTGCTTCTGCTCGATGAGCCGACCGTCGGTCTCGACGTGCGGTCGCGGGCCGACATCCTTGCCAGCATCCGCGGGAGGGTGGCGGCCGACGACATCAGCGTGTTCTGGGCCACGCATCTGATCGACGAGGTCGATGAGGGCGATCACGTGGTGGTGCTCGCCGAAGGCAGGGTGGTCGCCGATGCGGTGGCGCGGGATCTCGTGCGCGCCACGGGGACGGAGAGCATCGGCGAGGCCTTCTCCCAGCTGAGCCGAACGAAGATGGGCGCGGGGGAGTTGTCATGAGCGCCAGAACCGCGGCAGCCGCGGCCGACAGCGCGACATCGCGCGTGGCCGGCTTTGGCGCCGGCAGCTACCTTGTTTGCCTGAAGGGCATCCTCATCCGCGAAGGACTGCGCTTCCTGAACCAGCGCGAGCGGTTCGTCTCGTCGCTGGTGAGGCCGCTCCTTTGGCTCTTCGTCTTCGCCGCCGGATTCCGCCAGGTTCTGGGCGTCTCGATCATCCCACCCTACAAGACGTATGTCCTCTACGAGGTCTACATCACGCCGGGACTCTGCGCCATGATCCTGCTCTTCAGCGGCATGCAGTCGTCCCTTTCCATGGTTTATGACCGCGAGATGGGCAATATGCGCACGCTGCTGGTCAGCCCTTTCCCGCGCTGGTTCCTGCTCGTCGCGAAGCTCCTGGCCGGCGTCACCGTATCCATCGCACAGGTCTATGTCTTTCTGGCAGTCGCATGGTTCTGGGGCGTCAAGCTGCCGCCGCTCGGTTACCTCATGGCGCTGCCTGCACTGTTCCTGGCCGGGCTGATGTTCGGGGGGCTCGGCCTTCTGCTGTCATCTGCCATCAGACAGCTCGAGAATTTCGCCGGCATCATGAACTTCGTCATCTTCCCGATGTATTTCGCCTCGCCGGCGCTCTATCCGCTGTGGCGCATCCAGGAATCGAGCCCGCTTCTCCACCAGATCTGCCTGGCGAACCCTTTTACCTACGCGGTCGAGCTGATCCGCTTCGCCGTCTACCGGGAGGTCGACTGGCTGTCACTCGGCGTAACGGCGGGATGCGCGGTACTTTTCCTTGGAGGCGCCATCATCGCCTACGATCCTTCGCGGGGGCTGATGGCGAGGAAGCAGGATACGGGAGGAAACGGATGACGCGAGT
>JAJFMR010000370.1 GCA_020696915.1 Rhizobiaceae bacterium
TTGAACCAAGCGAGATATTTACTATCTCCGTAATAATCGGGTGTCAGCGTCGATCGGGTGATGGATGTAATCAAACATGTGATGCCAGGAAATGTCAGTTAGGGTGGCTTCATGTAAATGGAATGTTCCGCTGTCGAAGAGAAAAACCTTGAGACCACCGGCAGCCTTAGCCTTTTGCGCTATGGTCTGGAACGCTGTCGCCGGTACGGTCTCGCCGTACTTTTTCCACCAGCCCCACCACACATATCCTTCGGCATCACTTAGCAGCTTGTGTTGTTTTATTGTTTCGCCGAGTTCTGTGGAAAGGTCCCGAAAGCGTAGGATCATGGTTTCTATCATGATCGAATCCGGAATAGGTGGTGTGGTGGAGGAGCGTCTCGCGGATGCTCGGGGATGGTGGCCGCGTTTAGCTTCGCTTCCACCTCCCAGGGGAAGGCCGTCGCAGAAGTTGCTGCATCTCCTTGACCGGCGCACCCGGCCTCGAGATAGCCGCGCAGGCAGTCCTCGGCCATCCGGCGGGCCTCGTCGAGGGTCTCGCCCTGGGTGGCGAGATCGGGGATCGCCGGAAAGGTGACGAGATAGCCGCCATCCGTCTCGTCCGGCTCGATCACGGCCGTGAAGCTGCGGATTGCGGCGCCGGTCGCGGATGGCTTGGCGCGTGCCATGTCGTCTCCGCCTCGTTCGGTTCGGGTTTGCCAAAGGAAGATGTCGGTGCAAGGACCCTCGGGTCAAGCCTGAAGGCGAATGAGCGAAGCGGTGCCCCGCTGGCTCAGGCGACAGGAAACGGGGCAGAATCCTCAAGGAGGTCGGTGCCGGGGCTTGCCTCACGCCACCCCGTGCGGGCGAGGTCGGCGCGGAGCTTGCGCTCGAGGCGCCAGAGGTCGCGCGCCGTCTGCATGCGCAGCCAGAGCTAGGGGCCGTTGCCGCGGAGCTTGCCGAGGCGGAGCGCCAGCTCGGGGGTGACCGCCGGCCCGGCCCCAAGCCCGATGCGGGCTCATCCGGCCGGCCGAGGCCATGCGGCAGATCGCCTTCAGCGTTCGATCGCCAGAAGGTCCTCGATGGCGACGCGCAGGGCCTTGGCGAGCGCGGCGAGGGCGCGCGCCGAGCCCGGCTTCCTGCCGGCCTCGATCTCCGACAGATAGCTCGGCGCGATGCCGGCGCTGTTGGCCAAGGCGCCGAGCGTGAGCCCGCGATGCTCCCGCCAGACCCGAACCGGATGCTCGCCGGCGGCAATCCGGTCGGCGAGCTCGATCGGGACGTACTCGGCCTCGCCGGAGGCTTCGCGGGCGCGCAGATCCGCCAGCGCCCGGGCATCGAGCGCGTCTTCGACCGCCGCCATCAGGGCGTCGTAGGTGGCGCGGCGGAGCACCACGATCTCATCGGTCAGGGCCAGCGGCTCCGCAATCGTCATCGGTATACGCTCCCTCTGGTGTCGATGATCTGGACCTGCATCTCCTGCGCCTCGCGGTCGATCCGATAGATCGCCCGCCACTGGCCGTGTCCGAGCCGGAAGCTGCTCGGCCCGCCCTCTTTGTAGCGCTTGACGTTGGCATGTCTGGCGAAGGGATCGGCTGCGATCTCGTCGAGCCGACGGCGCACACTCTCGCGGGTCGATTTGGGCAGATTGTTGAGCCGACGCATCGCCGCCTTTTCGATCACCAGACGCATGAGGCATTTGTATCGCTATCAGATAACGGCCTCAATCTAAAAAGAGCGAAGGACCGTTCCTTTTGCCGACGCTTGGCGTCGGGGGCAGGTTCTCGCGGTCAAGCCGGCTCGCCGCTTGCCTCACGCCGCGCGGTGGGTCGGGATGCGGGCGAGGTCGGCGCGGAGCTTGCGCTCGAGGCGCCAGCGGTCGCGCGCCATCTGCATCCGCAGCCGGAGCTCGGGGCCGTTGCCGCAGAGCTTGCCGAGGCGCAGCGCCATCTCGGGCGTGACCGCCTGCGCGCCGCGCAGGAGGCGGTGGAGCGTCATCCGGCTGACGCCGAGCTGGCGCGCGGCCGCGGCGAGCGGCAGCTTCAGCCCGTCGGCGAGAGGCTGGTCCTTGCCTCCGGCAGCGCGCATGGCAGGTCTCCCGGCCCGGTCGGAACATGGGCGATTGCAGCGTCTTCTGCGATACGATTGCCGCGCCCATTAGCGCTGGACCGGGGAGCGCCTCGCCGCCATCATGGCCGGCGGTGTCCCGGTCGGCGCGGCGTGGCGCTGGCCAGGCGCCGGTCCTGGGGGCGCCGGGCTTGCGATGCGCCGCCCGCTCGTGGACGGTCCGACCATGGCAGCCGCGGTGCCGATCGATTGGATTGTCGGCTGGCTCGACGTCGCCGGCGTCGCCGTGTTCGCCGCAAGTGGCGCGCTCACGGCATCACGCCAGCAGATGGATGTCGTCGGCTTTGCCCTCGTCGCGACCGTGACCGGCATCGGCGGCGGCACGATCCGCGATCTGCTGCTCGGCACCGGCCCGGTGTTCTGGGTGTTTGCCCCGTCTTACCTGTTCCTGTGCGTTGGCGTTGCGATCCTGCTGTTCTTCGCGGCACCCTTGCTCGAATCCCGCTTCCGGGCGCTCTTGTGGGCCGATGCCGCCGGGCTTGCCATCTTCTGCGTGATCGGGGCCGAAGCGGCTCTCCGAGCGGGCTCGCCGGGCAGCGTCGCCGTGCTGATGGGCGTGATCACCGCGACCTTCGGGGGGCTCGTGCGCGACGTGCTGTGTGCCGAGGTGCCGCTGATCCTGCGGCGGGAGATCTACGCCACCGCCGCGGCCGTCGGCGCCGGCGTCTATGTCGGCCTGGACGCGGCCGGTGCGGCACCGATCGCCGCCACGCTCGCCGCCTTTGCGACCGCCTTCGGCATCCGCGCCGTCGGCCTCACCCGCGGGCTATCGCTTCCGGTTTACCGCAATCGGCCGGGCCGCGACGATGGCGACGGCGGCCACGGGTGAGCCCGGCTGAGACCTTTTTGGACATCTTGGATAGGCCCGGAACCCACGTCGGGACAGAGGCGATCGCGCCGGCGACTCGACATGCACCGGCGCCGTGATCGAGCGCCGGCTGGTCCTGACCGCCGCGCATTGCGTCTGCGACGAGGTTGGTGACTTCTTCTACGATCATTTCACGTTCGTTCCGGCCCACGATCGCGGGCGTGCGCCGTTCGGGCGGTGGGACTTGGCGGGGGCGCGCCACGGCCGGTCGGGCGCGGCGCGGGGCCGGGCCGGGGCTGCGGGCCGGGGTCCCGCGCCCGAGGAACTTTGGCCGCCCGTCGCCGTTGAGCGATGGTCGGGGGCGATGAGGAGGGGTGCCGGTGCCGGAGTTCGCCGCCAGGGCGGAATCGTTCTGGGCCGCCACGGTGGCGGACGATCCGAGGCGCTATCCGGCGTTCCGGGGCGAGCTCGAGGTCGACGTCGCGATCGTCGGCGCCGGCATCGTCGGGCTGACCGCGGCGCTGCTGCTGCAGCGCGCCGGGCGCCGCGTCGCGGTGCTCGAGGCGCGGCAGATCGGGCGCCAGGTCACCGGGCGCTCGACCGCCAAGATCACCTCGCAGCACGGCCTGATCTACCATCGGCTCGAG
>JAJFMR010000371.1 GCA_020696915.1 Rhizobiaceae bacterium
AGAGGGCGATGCCGCCGAGGATCACCGACCAGAAGATCAGCTTCTGGCCAGCGTTGAAGCGGCGGGCCGGCGGATGCCGTTCGCCGAAGAAGCCGCCGCCGGCGCGCAGCCATGCCGCGTCGTAACGGTCGGGGATGTTGTCCCGGATCCAAACGACCAGCATCGTGAGCATACCGAGGATGAAAGCCCACGAAATGTAGTTGTGGGCGAACTTCGCCCATTGCGACCAGGTGGCGAAAGCCTCGGGCCCGATCAGCGGCAAGAGCAGGCGCTTGCCGAAGATTTAGTTGAGGCCGGAGATAGCGAGAATGATGAAGGCCGTCGCGGTAAGCCAATGGGTGAAACGCTCGAAGGCGTTGAAACGGGTGACCTTGCGGCCGGTCTCGGGCCCCTGCTCCAGCTTGATGCGGCCCTTCGCGAAATAGAAGGCCGCCAGCGCCAGCAACATGCCGAGGATGGCGATGCCGCCGATCCACGGCAGCCATCCCTCGCGGAACTGCCGGTAGTCGCGGCCTTGCGGCTGCTGCAGGATTGCGGCCTTGCCGTCGGGGATCGAGACGCGTCCCTGAAGCGTGTTGAGCTGCTGCAGCAGCCGCTCCTCGTTGACCGCTTGCGCGGTCGGGTTCGAGCCGGAAGGGCTCGCGGGTTGTCCGCCCTGCGCCAGGACGGGGGCGCTGACGGACACCGCGACACAGGCGACGAGGGCGGCGACGATCGTCCGGAACGCAGAGTACCTGTTGCTCATCGTGAGAGGCCTCTCTCCTCGTGAAGTTCTGGCAGCGGCACCGGACCGGGCAAGGCGAGCCAGCCGATCGTCAGATCGCGACCGTTTCCCGGTAAGCCGTCTTCCAGCCCCAGGCGCCCGAGCCGTAGCCGCGCTTCAGGACCCGCTCCTTGTAAATCTGGCCGATGATCTCGCCGTCGCCCGCGAGAAGCGACTTGGTCGAGCACATCTCGGCGCACAGCGGCAGCTTGCCTTCGGCGAGACGGTTCGAGCCGTATTTTATGTATTCCGCCGTCGTGCCGTCCGCCTCCGGGCCGGCGGCGCAATAGGTGCATTTGTCCATCTTGCCGCGCGTGCCGAAATTGCCGACGCGCGGATATTGCGGCGCCCCGAACGGGCAGGCGTAGAAGCAGTAGCCGCAGCCGATGCACAGGTCCTTGGAGTGCAGCACGACGGCATCGGCAGTGGTGTAGAAGCAGTTGGTCGGACACACGGCCGCGCAAGGCGCGTCCGTGCAGTGCATGCACGCCATCGAGATCGAGCGCTCGCCGGGCTTGCCGTCGTTGAGCGTCACCACGCGCCGCCGGTTGATGCCCCACGGCACGTCGTGCTCGTTCTTGCAAGCGGTGACGCAGGCATTGCACTCGATGCAACGATCCGCGTCGCAGAGGAATTTCATGCGCGCCATGTCTTATCTCCTCCCGCTCACGCCGCCCGGATCTGGCAGAGCGTAGCCTTCGGTTCCTGCATGCCCGTGACCGGATCGAAGCCGTAGGTGGTTATCGTGTTGACGCTCTCGCCAAGCACGTACGGGTCGGTTCCTTGCGGATACTTCGATCGCATATCGGTTCCCTGGTACCAGCCCGAGAAGTGGAACGGCATCCAGGCCACGCCCTTGCCGACCCGGTCCGTAACGAGCGCCCTGACGCGCGTCCGAGCCGAGTTCTCGGGGCCGAGCACCCACACCCATTGCCCGTCCTGAATGCCCCGGTCGGCGGCGTCGGACGTGTTGATCTCGACGAACATGTTCTGCTGCAGTTCGGCGAGCCAACGGTTGGAGCGGGTCTCTTCGCCGCCGCCCTCGTATTCAACGAGGCGCCCCGACGAGAGAATGATCGGGAACTCCTTGGCGATCCCTCGATCGACGGCCGCCTTCTGCACCGAGAAGCCGAGGTTCGGCATGCGGAACTGCCGCGCGTCGGGAAGCGTCGGGTATTTCGCCACGAGGTCGGGCCGCGGCGTATAGATCGGCTCGCGGTGCACCGGAACCGGATCCGGCAGGTTCCACGCGTTCGCCCGCGCCTTGCCGTTGCCGTAATGGGCGACGCCGTGCTCGAGGCACACGCGCTGGATGCCGCCCGACAGATCGATCGCCCACGACACCGCATCGACATTGTTGCCGCCGATGCGCTCGATGGTGGCACGCTCCTCAGCCGTGAGGTCGGCGTCCCAGCCGAGCTTCTTCAGGACCCCCATCGTGAACTCGGGATAACCATCCGTGATCTCCGAGCCGAGCGAATAGGAATCTTCCGCGAGCAGGCTCTGCCCGCCGCGCTCGACGCCGAAGCGAGCCCGGAACGTGCTGCCTCCGTCCTTCACGTGCAGGTTGGTGTTGTAGAGGATGAAGCTTCCGGGATGGCGGATTTCCGGCTTGCCCCAGCACGGCCACGGCAGGCCATAGGTGTCGCCGCCGACCTCGGGGTCGTCTTTCGGCGCGCGCATCGTCACCAGGTCGAACTTCGCCTGGTTGCGCATATGCGCCTTCAGGCGCTCCGGTGATTGTCCGCAATAGCCGGTCGACCAGCCGCCGCGGTTGATCTCGCGCAGGAGATCCTCCGCCAACGGCACGTTGTTCTCGATCTTGATGTTCTTGAACATCGGGTCGGCGAAGCCGAGTTTCCGGGCCAGCAGGTACATGACCTCGTAGTCGGTCTTCGACTCGAAGATCGGATCGACCACCTTCTCATACCATTGCAGCGAGCGGTTCGAGGCCGTCCGGGAACCGGAGCACTCCATCTGTGTGGCGATGGGCAGGAGATAGGTGTTGTCCTTCCGATCACCGAGCGCCGCGAAGGTCGTCGGATGCGGATCGGCAACGACCAGCAGCTCGAGGTTGTTCATTCCCTTCACGGCTTCCGGGATGCGCGTCACGGTGTTGCCGCCGTGGCCCATGACGACCATGCCCTTGAGGGCTGACCGTTGGTCGACCTGGTCTTCAGGCAGGTTGACCGCGTCGAACCAGCGCGTGGAGGTGATGCCGGGCGTCTCCATGTTCTGCTTGCGCGTGCGCGCCGGCCGGCCGGCTTTGGCCGGCACCTCGTCGAAGCGTGCCTGCAGCCACTCGTAGGGAACATCCCAGACGCGGCCCCAATGCTTCCACGCGCCTTCGATGAGGCCGTAATAGAGCGGCAGCGTCGTGTTATCGAGGCCGAGATCCGTCGCGCCCTGCACGTTGGTGTGGCCGCGGAAGATGTTGGCGCCGGTGCCCGGCGAGCCGACGTTGCCGGTGGCGAGGCAGGCGATGCAGAAGGCGCGCACGTTGGCGGTGCCGACCGTCTGCTGGGTGGCGCCCATACACCAGATAATGGTCGCCGGCTTCTGCGTCGCGAACATCTCGGCGACGCGCCGCAGCTGCGCGCCGGGTACGCCCGTGACCCGCTCCACTTCCTCGGGATTCCACTTGGCGACTTCCTTGCGGACATCCTCCATGCCGTAGACGCGCTTGCGGATGAACTCCTTGTCCTCCCAGCCGTTCTCGAAGATATGCCAGAGCAGGCCCCAGACGAGCGGGATGTCTGTTCCGGACCGGAAGCGGACGTATTCGGTGCCATG
>JAJFMR010000372.1 GCA_020696915.1 Rhizobiaceae bacterium
TTGTAGATCAGCACGAAGCCGAGCGCGATGAGTGCGTAGAGCACGCCCGAAACCAGGCCCTCCCACAGCACCTGCAGCAGGAAATCGGGGGCGGCCGCCATATCGGCGAAAGGCTTGGCCAGGATTGCCTTCAGGAAGTCCATGAAGCACTCGCGGGCGGGAACGGCAACTCCGAAACGGCCATCACCCTACCCGGTTGCTTGCGGAAACAGGCCGAGCAGGCCGACGATGATGAGATACAGAGCGACGATATAGTTCAGAAGCCGCGGCATGATCAGGATGACGACGCCGGCAATCAGCGAAATCAGCGGGGTGAGCGGAAGGTTTGCGAGATCCATGAACGTCTCCTTCAGTGCGCCACGCCGAGATAGGCGTCTATGACCTGCTGGTCGGACTTGACCGATTGCGGCGTGCCGTCGGCGATCTTGCGGCCATAGTCGAGAACCACCACCCGGTCGGAAAGGTCCATAACCACGCCCATGTCGTGCTCGATCAGCGCGATCGTCGTGCCCCGTTGGCGATTGACCTCGACGATGAAGCGGCTCATGTCCTCCTTTTCCTCGAGGTTCATGCCGGCCATCGGCTCGTCGAGCAAGAGCAGCGACGGCTCCATCGCCAGCGCGCGACCAAGCTCCACGCGTTTCTGGAGCCCGTAGGGCAGCTTGCCGACCGGCGTGCGGCGGATGTGCTCGATTTCCAGGAAGTCGATTATCTCCTCGACCGTCCGGCGATGCTCGATCTCCTCGCTGAGCGCCGGCCCATGCCACAGCATCTGCCAGAGCAGGCCGCTTCTCATCAGGACCGAGCGGCCGGCCATGATGTTGTCGAGCGTCGACATGCCCTTGAAGAGCGCCACGTTCTGGAAGGTGCGGGCGATTCCCTGTCGCACGGCATGGTGTGGCTTCATCTTCCGGCGCTCCTGTCCGCGGAACGCGATGGAGCCCTTCTGCGGCGTGTAGAAGCCGTTGATGACGTTGAGCATCGAGGTCTTGCCGGCCCCGTTCGGCCCGATGATGGCGCGAATCTCCCCTTTCCTGACATCGAAGGAGATGTCGGTGAGCGCCCTCACCCCGCCGAAGGAGAGCGAGACGTGCCTGACGTCCATCAGCAGCCCGCCCGGGGAAATGCCGTCATCGGGTACCGCCGCGGCGAGCGATCGGTCGGGCGCGTTCATTCTGCCGCCTCCGCCATCTCCTTCGGCGGCGCGTGCTGCCTGGCATCCATGATCTTCACGGTTGCACGGATGCGGCCCTTGCGGCCGTCCTCGAACGTGACCTCGATGTCGACGAATTTCTCGGTTGAACCGTCGTAGAGCGCTTCGATCAGCCCGGCGTACCGCTCGGCCACGAACGCCCGCCGCACCTTCATGGTGCGCGTAAGCTCGCCGTCGTCGGCGTCGAGTTCCTTGGGGAGGATGAGAAACCGGCTGATCTGCGCCCCCGCCATGATCGGCTGATGGGCAAGCCGCCGGTTCGCCTCTTCGACATGCCCGGCGATGATCCGGTAGACTTCCGCGTGGCCTGCGAGCTCCTGGTAGGACGCATAGGGGATGTTGTTGCGTTCGGCCCAGTTTCCCATCGCCTGCAGGTCGATGTTGATCAAGGCGGCGCAAAAATCCCGGTGGTCTCCGAAAGCCACCGCCTCGCGGATGTCGGGAAAGAATTTCAGCGTGTTCTCGATGTATTTCGGAGCAAACAGCGCACCGGATTTGAGCCTGCCGACATCCTTGGCGCGGTCGATGATCTTCAGCTGTCCGTCGGTTTCGAAGAAGCCGGCATCGCCGGTCTTGATGTAGCCGTCCGGCGTCATCGTTTCAGCGCTGGTACCGTCCTGCCGGAAATAACCTGAGAACATGCCCGGTGACCGGAACTGCACCTCGCCGCTATCCGAAATGCGGATATCCACGTTAGGCGCCGCCGGGCCCACGGCATCCGGGCGGACCTCCCCGTCTTTCTGGACGGTAACGTAGAGAAAGGCTTCTGTCTGGCCGTAGAGCTGTTTCAGGTTGATGCCCAGCGAACGGAAAAACGAGAACAGCTCGGCGCCGATCGCCTCGCCCGCCGTGTAGGCAACGCGGATGTTGGAAAAGCCGAGCACGTTTTTCAACGGAGCGTAGACGAGAATGTTGCCGAGGCCGTAGGCAAGACGGCCCGGGAGGGGCACGGGCCGGCCTTCGAGCAGTGCCTCCCCGTATTTTCCGGCCACGCCGGTGAAGTGGGAAAACAGCTTTCGCTTCAGCCAGCCGGCATCTTCCATGCGGATCGTGACGCTGGTGAGCAGGCTCTCGAAAATGCGCGGCGGCGCGAAGTAGAAGGTCGGGCCGATCTCGCGGAGATTCTGCGCCGCGGTCTCGGCGCTCTCGGGGCAGCTCATGCAGAAGCCGGCGACATAGCCCTGCGCGTAATTGAGATAGTGGTCCCCGACCCAGGCGAGCGGCAGGTAGGCCAGCACGCTGTCGTTCTCGTCCAGACGGTCGAAGCCGACGGTATCGACGGCGGCCTGGACCGCGTTCGCCGCCTTGACGATGACGCCCTTGGAGCGGCCGGTGGTGCCAGACGTGTAGAGGATGACCGAAACCTCCTCGCCGCTCTGGTCAAGGATCCCGGCCTTCCATCGCGCGGCGAGCTCCGGCTCGGCCCGCAGCAGGTTCGCGCCCTTTTCCTGGACGGCCGAGAAGGCGTGAAGGCCGGCCGGCTCGTAGCCGGCCAGCCCCCTTGGCTCGTCATAGATGATGTCGGTCAGCGTCGGAATGGAAGCCGCCGACGATCTTATCTTGTCGACCTGCTCCTGATCCTGAACCACCGCGAAACGGGCGCCGGCATTGTCCAGCACATAGGCCATTTCCTCGGCGACCGCGTCGGCGTAGACGGGCACCGGGATCGCTCCCAGCGACTGCGCCGCCGCGAACGTCCAGTAGAGGCGTGGCCGGTTGGCGCCTATCACGGCGATCCTGTCGCCTGGCAGGAGCCCGAGCGCCTGCAGGCCGACGGCCAGACAGCGGATTTCCTCGAGCTGCTCGGCCCATGTCCAGCTCTGCCATATGCCGAAATCCTTGTGTCGCATGGCTGGGCGGTCGCCCAGCCTGTCGGCATTGCGCAGCAGATACTTCGGGAACGTGTTCAAGCCGCCGGCCAGCGCCGTCGCCTTCATGCTCCTGATCCTCCCGGCCCCGCGTGGCCCGCGGCGTTGCCGCCATAATGCCAACGCAGAACCGGCGTGCAAGCCCGCCCGTGCAAGTAAACGGGCGGACAGCTCGCAAACCGCAGGATTCTAGGGTTCTACGCAGCCTCGCGATAGTATTTCGCGGTGGGCAGGATGGTGAGCGGGGCGAGTTCGCCACGCAAAGGCCGGCCGAACATCATTCGACGCTCCATCGGCGTCGACTGGAAGAAGGGGAAACGCCGGAAGGACAGCTCGCGGATGGCGTTCACATCCGCCCGGTAGAGGACAACCTTGTTGTAGACACCCGTATAGGAACTCGCTTCGCCAATCTGCTCGGCTCGGAAGATACGCCTGTAGAAGCCGGCGTGATCCTCGCGGAT
>JAJFMR010000373.1 GCA_020696915.1 Rhizobiaceae bacterium
GAGAATGACCTGGTCTGGCTGCGAACCGGGTGCCGTCGAAATCTCCACTCGCTCGAAGAAATCCAGCTTCTCGAGACGCTTCTTCGCGCGCTGGATCAGCACCTGGTTGAAGGCGTCGCCCTCTGCGACATCGAATTCGCGGCGAATGACATAGTCGCGGGTGCGGCTGTTGCCGCGGATTTCGATGCGCTCGACATAGGTCTTGGCACCCTGGTCGATCGTGTAGACAACAGAAATCGTACGGGTTTCGAAGTTGCGGTCGCCGCGCGGCGTGACCTGTGCAAACGCGTAGCCGCTGCCAGCCACGTGTTCGGTCAGGGCAATGATCGTGTCCTCGACGTCCTCGGCGCTGTAGACCTTGCCTGGACGCGTCACTACCAGCGACATCAACGAGTCGCCGCTGACCTCGGGAATCGTGCTGTCCACGCTGATGTCGCCGAACGTATAGCGCTGGCCTTCCTCCACGGTGATTGTAACCGTGTATTCGTTGCTCGCCTCGTCGAGCTCGCCCACCGCCGATATCACCTGGAAGTCGGCATAGCCGTGATTGTAGTAAAAGCGGCGCAGCGCCTCCTCGTCCGCGCGGAGACGGTCCTCGTCGTAGATGTCGTCCCGCATGAAGAATGACAGCAGACCCGAGCGCTTCGTCTCGATTATGTCCGCGAGCCGGCGGTCGCTGTAGGCCTCGTTGCCGATAAAGTTGACGGCCCTGATTTTGGTGCGGCCGCCCTCGTTGACGTCGTACACGACGTTGACGCGATTATCGCCGAGATCGATCGTGCGTGGAGTGACCACGGCGTCGTCGCGTCCGATGCGGGCATAGGCGGCGCGAATCGCCTCGGCGTCCGCCTCGAGCTGGTCGGGGGCGAAGGTGCCGCGCGGCTTCAGCTGCACGGCGGCGGCGAGCTGCGCATCCTTGAGTTTGCGGTTGCCCTGAAACAGGACCTGGTTGACGACCTGGTATTCCGAGACCTGGACGACGAGCGTGCCGCCCGCCTGATTGATGCGCACGTCGGAAAACAGCCCGGTTCCGAACAGCTGCTTCACCGATTCGTCTATATCGGCCGACGAAAAGGAGACGCCCGGCTTGATGGTCAGATAGCCGCGAATGGTCGCCGCATCGACGCGTTGATTGCCCTGCACGCTTATGGAGGAAATGACGGCGGCCTGGGCCATCGAGACCGAAGCGAGCTGTACCGCCACCGCTCCCGGCGCCATCAACGCGGCGGACAAAGCCGCCGCAGAGGCGGCGTTCAACAAACTGGATACTGCCTTCATCGGGCTAAATTACCTTTTCTCGAAGTCCCCACGGCGAGAAAACCGGTCGGCACGGTGCTTTCCAGTCTCGTCTTAGCCGGATTTTCCCTACACGCAAGGCTCCTGGTTAATTTGCGTTTACTTAACCGAGCGGCGTGGCATTCGCGTCACGCCTATCCCCGCGAATGGTAAACGGCACCTCAACACGCCCCTTCCAGCCTCTGATTCTCTTCACGAATTTCAGCATCCAAACAGATCGTTCCAGAAAACGAAAGCCATGAAAGCGAGGACCAGGAAAAGGCCGACGCGGTACACGGCTTCCATGGCGCGTTCCGAAACGGGACGTCCCTTGACCGCTTCGATCCCATAGAAGAGCAGGTGGCCGCCATCGAGCGGCGGGATCGGCAGGAGGTTCAGAATTCCGATGCCGACGGAAAGCAGGGCGACAAGTTGCACCAGCCATTCGAAACCCAGTCTGGCGGCCCTTCCCGCCATGTCGGCAATCCTGACAGGCCCGCCAAGCTGGCATTTGTCCTCCCGTCCGACGACGAACCGCTGCAGAAACTGACCGGTGCGCACGGTGATGAACGCGGTCTCGCGGACCGCCTCGGCCACCGCCCCCAAGGGGCCGAACTCGATCAGCCTGGGTTGCCCGAGCGCCTCGTTGTTGACGACCCCAATCAGGCCAAGCTTGACCACATTGCCTAACGCGTCGGTCTGTTCGCTGACCTCCGGCGTGGCGATCACCTCGATCTCCTCGCCGTCTCGCATCAATACGAACACCATGGAATCGCCGGCGCGCCCCCCAACCAGGCGCTGCACGTCGGCAAACGAATCCACGAGGGTGCCGTCGACGCTGACGAATCGGTCGCCGGGCCGGATTCCGGCGACGGCCGCAGGGCTGCCCGGCCGGACTTCGGCCACCATCGGCTCCGAGACGAATTTTCCGTAAATTGAAAACATCACTGCAAACACCGCCACGGCGAGCAGGAAGTTGAAGGCGGGGCCCGCGAAGACGGTCGCGGCGCGCTTCCAGATTGGTTGCGTGTGAAAGGCGACACGACGTTCCGCCGGGCTGAGCGCCTCCAGTTCACCTGCGTCGGGCGTGCTCGTGGCGTTAATGTCGCCGACGAATTTGACGTAGCCGCCGAGCGGGATCGCCGACAGCTTCCAGCGGGTGCCGTGGCGATCCTCGAAGCCTATGAGCTCTGGTCCGAAACCGATCGAGAAAGCCTTGACGCCGATGCCGCACCAGCGCCCGACGAGATAATGGCCCATTTCATGGACGAACACGACGACGGTCAGCACGAACAGGAAGGGCAGCAGCGTGCCGAGAACGATCCCGTCGGTGCTGAATATCGCGGAAATCTGTTCGTTCAAATCATGCCCTCGAAAGCGGTGACCGCCCTTGGATGTGCCGCCTTGGCATTCGCGAGCAGTCGCGCCAAAGCCGCCGAATGCGTCACCTGCGCCGATGTGCGAACAGGAACTGCTGCATCAGATCGGAAACAGAGTTTGAGCCGGATTGTCGGCACTGCCCGAAATCCAGCCGATGACGTATAGTGCAAAGGCCGCCGCGACAAGACCATCGACCCGGTCCATGACGCCGCCGTGCCCGGGAATGAGGCTCCCTGAATCCTTGAGGCCGTGACGCCGCTTGAGCCAGGATTCGAAAAGATCCCCGGCCTGGGCGATCAGCGAGAGCAGGAATGCGGCCACCGCAAGCAGCGGAAGGTTCTGGATGCCGCTCGCGGTCGCCAGGAAGACGCCTACTGCCACGCCGCCCACCATGCCGCCGAGCGCTCCGCTCCAGGTCTTGCCGGGCGATATTCGCGGGGCCAGCTTCGGCCCGCCTATGCGGCGTCCGACAAAATAGGCTGATATGTCCGTCGCCCACACCACCGCATAAAGAAAAAGGACGGCGACAAGTCCAGCTCTGTCGCCGTCGCGCAGCAGCCCTAGCGACAGCGCCGAAAGGCCGGCATAGGCGAGTCCTGCAGCCGCCCAGGTGCCGTGGCCGCCGAGCCTGCCGTCAGCCAGGCAGACGATGACCGAAACGCCGAGCAGCAGGAACAGTATCGGTGCCGTATAACCCGCGACCAGGGCGGCCAGAACAGCGCCCATGAGCAGCCCGGCGGTCATCTGGTGCCGGCGATTTGCCGCGTTTCCGGCCATGGCGCACCATTCGTACAAGATCGCGGCGCCGATGGCGGCCGCCAGCAGCCGGAAAGCCACGCCGCCCAGCAGAGTGACGCCAAGCACCACGACGATCAGGACG
>JAJFMR010000374.1 GCA_020696915.1 Rhizobiaceae bacterium
CTCGGGTATCCTTTCGGCGACCGTCACCACTCGCCGGCCGTTTTCGACGAAGCGGCCGTGCGCTCCCGGGCCGATGCCGACATACTGTCCGTATCGCCAGTAGGTCAGATTGTGGCGGCTTTCCGCGCCCGGACGCGCATGATTCGAGATCTCGTAGGCAGGCAGTCCCCGTGCAGCGGTCATCGCCTGCGTTACCGCGTAGAGCTCAGCCGCCTCGCCGCTGTCCGGAATCGCGAATTTCCGAGCCGCATGCAACGGATGGAAAGGGGTGCCCTCCTCGATCGTCAATTGGTAGAGAGAGAGATGGTCGGCGGCATATCCGATTGCCCGATCGAGCTCGGCACTCCAGGCATCCGGGGTCTGGCCCGGGCGCGCATAGATCAGATCGAACGACAGTCGCGGGAAGATGTCGCGCGCCAGGCCGATCGCCTGCAGCGCCTCGGCGACGTCGTGCAGGCGGCCCAGGAATCGAAGGTCCGCATCGTCGAGGGCCTGGACGCCGAGCGAGACGCGGTTCACGCCGGCGGCGCGGTAACCACGGAAGCGGCCGGCTTCGACGGATGACGGATTTGCCTCGAGCGTCACCTCGAGGCCTTCCTCGAGCGTCCAGTTCCTCGACACCGCGTCAAGCACGGAGGCGACGGTGGCGGGCTTCATCAGGGATGGCGTTCCGCCGCCAAGAAAAATGCTGGTCACCGTCCGGGGCCCAGTTCGCTGCCGCATCGAGGCGATTTCGGCGGCAAAGGCGCGCGCGAAGCGCTCCTCGTCGACCGGCTGATGGCGAACATGCGAATTGAAGTCGCAGTAGGGGCACTTGGCCGCGCAGAACGGCCAGTGAACATAGACCCCGAATCCGGGGGCCGGCACCGTCGGCACAGCCCCGCTCATGCTACGCCCAGACAGGTTTTCGCGAATTTGCGGAAGGCGCGCGCGCGGTGGGACAGGGCGTCTTCCTGCCCCGGCTTCCAGCCGTGCTTCTCGGCGGCCGTCATCTCGCCGAACGTACGTTCGTGGCCGTCCGGCTGAAAAACGGGATCGTAGCCGAAGCCCATGTCGCCGCGCGGCGGCCAGACGAGCCGACCCGGAACCTCGCCGCGGAAATACTCGGCCTGGCCGTCGGGCCAGGCCAGACAGATCACTGCAACGAACCGCGCCGTGCGTTGCGCCGGCGACAGTGCCTGCCTGGCACGCAACAGCTCTTCCGTGCGCCGCATCGCCATCATGAAGTCGCGCGAGCCATCCGGCCTCTCCGCCCAGTTTGCCGTGTAGACGCCCGGCGCACCGTCGAGCCCATCCACCATCAGGCCGGAATCGTCGGAAAGCGCCGGCAGGCCGGTGGCCGTCGCAGCAGCGCTCGCCTTGATCCAGGCATTCTCCTCGAAAGTGGTACCGGTCTCGTCTGGCTCCGGCAGTCCGAAATCCGCCGCCGACCGTGCCGCGAAGCCGAAAGGCTCCATCAGCTCGGCGAATTCTCGCAACTTGCCCTCATTGTGGCTCGCCACCACGATCTTCCGGCCCGATAGCAGTTGCGTCACATTCCCCATATGCGCGGCTCCGCGAACTCCAGGGAATTGCCGGATGGATCCCGAAAATAGATGGACCGGCCTCCCGCCGGCCATTCGAAGTCGGCTTCGATCGCAACGCCCTTCTGCTCGAGCAGAGCCTTCCAGCGGGCGATCTCGTCCGCGGTGGCGGAAAAACACAAATGTCCCTCGCCGGAGGCGCCGTGCGGCGGCACGGGCAGGCTTGCTCCGGGGGGTGGCGGCTCGATCGTCGCGCCGGCATTGAAGAGCAGAAGGACGCCCTGACCGCAGCGGAAAAAGACATGGCGGCCCTCGACGCCGGCGATGCGTGGCAGCCCGAGAATCCGAGTATAGAAAGATTCCGCCGCAGCGAGGTCGACGACATAGAGCGCCGATTCGAGAATCGCGGAGGGCGTCATGCCGTCCCCTCGCATCGTCGCCAGCCTGCAAAAGCCCGCGCGCGCATAACTCAGGCCACGGCCATCTGCTGCAGGCCGACCAGCCGCTGGATGCCTCTTCGCGCCAGCGCCATCAGCGTGGCGAACTCCTCCTCGCTGAACGGCGCGCCCTCGGCGGTGCCCTGGATCTCGACGATGCCGCCCTGGCCGGTCATGACGAAATTGGCGTCGGTGCCAGCCGAGCAGTCCTCGACATAATCGAGGTCGAGCACCGCCCGGCCTTCGTGGATGCCGCAGGAGACGGCGGCAACGTGGTCCTTGAGCACACGCTGGACGCTCGTCATCTGCCGGGCCTCCATCCACCTCAGGCAGTCATGGAGCGCCACCCAGCCGCCGGTGATCGCCGCGGTGCGCGTGCCGCCGTCGGCCTGGATCACGTCGCAGTCGACGGTGATCTGCTGCTCGCCGAGCGCCGCCAGATCGACTACGGCGCGCAGCGACCGGCCGATCAGCCGCTGGATTTCGAGCGTGCGGCCGCCCTGCCGGCCCGTCGAAGCTTCGCGGCGCATCCGCTCGCCGGTCGATCGCGGCAGCATCCCGTATTCCGCCGTCACCCAGCCCTTGCCCGTGTTGCGCATCCAGCCCGGCACCTTTTCCTCCAGACTTGCCGTGCACAGCACATGCGTGTCGCCGAACTTCACCAGGCAGGAGCCTTCCGCATGCCTCGATACGTTACGCTCGAAGGCGATGGCGCGCATTTCGTCGAACTGGCGTTTGGAAGGACGCATCTGCGGCATTTTCTCCAGGCGAGGCGACTGGCGCGAACACGCAGCCGGTCGGGGCTTTTAGACTCGCCCCGGGCGAAGCGCAAAGGAAAACACCCCCTGGAAACCCACTAGAGACGCCCTGCAGCGCCCAGTTGTGTTCCCGTGCAGTGCTTATATATCCTGCCGCTGGAGGTATGCGCGTCATGAGCAAGCCGCTGATCGATCACACGCTGCAGTCGCTGGACATGCGCTCGCGCGACATTTTTCGGCGCATCGTCGATACCTACCTGAAGGACGGGGAGCCGGTCGGCTCGCGCAGCCTGTCCAGGATGCTGCCGTCGGGACTGTCGCCTGCGACGATTCGCAACGTGATGAGCGACCTCGAGCATCTCGGGCTCGTCTACTCCCCGCATGTCTCGGCCGGGCGGCTTCCAACCCAGAAAGGTCTGCGCTTCTTCATCGACGCGTTCATGGAGCTGGGCGACCTGTCCGACGACGAGCGGCGGGTCATCGAGGCTCAGATAAAGGCTTCCTCGACCGGCGCCTCGCTCGAGCAGATGTTGACCGAGGCCAGCCAGATGCTGTCGGGCATGTCGCGCGGCGCAGGCCTTGTCGTCACCGCCACCAACGAGGTCGCGCTGAAACACATCGAGTTCATCCAGCTCGAACCGGACAAGGCGTTGGCCGTGCTGGTGTCGCAAAACGGCGATGTCGAAAACCGTGTCGTCGACCTGCCCGCCGGCATCACCGCCTCGCAGCTGCACGAAGCCTCGAATTTCCTCAACGCCCACATCCGCGGCCGCACGCTCGCCGAGGCGAAGGCGGAAATCGGCCGCATCAAGG
>JAJFMR010000375.1 GCA_020696915.1 Rhizobiaceae bacterium
TGCAGATCCAGATGACCCGGTTTGCCGCGGTCCAGTTCCGGCGCCAGCGTCCGCACCATGCCGATGTAGTCGCTCGACTTGTAGGAGGGCGCCAGGATCAGAGCATTGGCGCCGACTTTGTTGATGGCGTATTCCAGCTCATGCAGCCGGTATGCCGGGTTGATGTTGACCAGGATCAGCCCGGCCTTGGCCGTCGCGAACTGGGTCAGGATCCATTCCACGTTGTTCGGCGACCAGATGCCGATGCGGTTTCCCGGCCTGAGGCCGAGCGCCAGGAAGCCGGCTGCCAGGGCGTCCACCTTCTCCCGAAACTCGGCGTAGGTCCAACGGATATCCTGGTGGCGCACGACCAGGGCTGGCCGGTCCGGCGACAGTGCCGCCATGCGGTCGAGATGGACGCCGATCGTGTCGCCAATCAGCGGCGTGTCGCTGGCGCCATGGACATAGCTTTGGTTCTGTCCGGTCATTGGGCTTTCCTCCTCGTTGGCGTTTTTTTGCTCGCTGCGTTTCCTTCGGGCGGCGCAGTCAGGCCGCAGCAAGCGCGTTGCCGGTCCTGGATCCATTCGGCCGGCTGAGGGCCTGCGATATCCAAGCCCCGGTCGCCGCCAGCGACTTCAGATCGACGCCGCTTTCGATGCCGAGACCATTCAGCAGATAGACGACATCCTCGGTCGCGACATTGCCCGATGCTCCCTTGGCATAGGGACAGCCGCCCAGACCCGCGACCGAGGCGTCGACCACGGCCACTCCGGCTTCCAGACAGGCGTGGATGTTGGCGAGCGCCTGTCCGTAGGTGTCGTGGAAATGAACGGCAAGCTTTTCCAGCGGCACGCTATCAGACACCCGCTCGATCAGCGCCCGCGCCTTGCCCGCCGTGCCAACACCGATGGTGTCGCCGAGTGAGATTTCATAGCAGCCGAGATCAAGCAACGCCTTCGACACGCGGGCGACTTCCGCGACCGGGACTTCGCCCTGGTAGGGGCAACCCAGCACGCAACTGACATAGCCGCGCACGCGAATGCCCTGGGCCAGTGCCGCCTCCGCCACGGGGCGGAAACGCTCCAGGCTCTCGGCGATGGAGCAGTTGATGTTCTTCGCACTGAAGGCTTCCGAGGCGGCGCCGAAGATCGCGACCTCCTCGACGCCGGATGCTATCGCCTGCTCAAGCCCCTTGGTGTTGGGTACCAGCACAGGATAGCCAACATCAGGGCGCCGCTGGATAGCGGCCAATACTTCGGCCGTGTCGGCCATCTGCGGAACCCATTTGGGCGACACGAAGGCGCCGCTTTCGATCATGGGCAAGCCGGTAGCGGACAGCCGGTCGATCAACTCGACCTTGACAGCCAGCGGGACGATGGTCTTCTCGTTCTGAAGCCCGTCGCGGGGGCCGACTTCGACAATTTTGACGCGGTTCGGCAATGCCATGTCATGCCTCCTCGAAGACGATCAGTTCGGCGCCGTCCTCGACCTGATCGCCAACCGCGTAGCGAACTTTTTCGACCCGTCCTTCGGCGGGGGCCTTGATGGTGTGCTCCATCTTCATCGCCTCCATGACGATCAGCGGCTGACCCTTGGTCACGTCGGCGCCCGTCTCGACCAGCACCGCGATGATGCGGCCCGGCATTGGGGCGATCAGCTTGCCGCCCGGAGCCTCGGCGTCGTCGGCCCCGGCCAGCGGTTCGATCAGGGTCAGCCGGTGGCTGCCGCCCTGGTGGAACACGGTGATGTCCGCTCCACGCCGGACGATGGTGGCGCTGGTGCGCCGACCGCCCAGATCGACCGAAAGATTGCCGTCTTCCGCCAACTGCCCCGTGGCCTCAACGGCACCACCCGGAAGGTCAAGCCGGTAGCCACCCCGCCGGTAGATCAGATGCACCGGGCGATCGGTTCCGCCGTCACGCAGAATCAGGGTGTCGTGGGCATCGTCGTTCAGGCGCCAGCCATCGTTGCCGGCCCAGGGGCTGTACGGGTCGCCGGAGGCGGCTGCCCTGTCCCTGGCCTTGGCGGAGCGCTCCAGCAGCACGCCGAGTGCCGCCAAGGCCAGCACGTCGTCACCGGCGGGAGCCGGTTCGGGGAGCAGGTCGGTCTGGTGGCGCTCGATGAACCGGGTGTCGAGATCGGCCGCCAGGAAAGCGGGGTGTGAGGCGATGGCGAGCAGGAATTCGGTATTCGCTCCCAGTCCAACCACCTGGGTCTGGCTCAACGCTGTTCGCAACCGACGCACGGCGGAAGAACGATCGTCGGCCCAGACGATCAGCTTGGCGATCATCGGGTCGTAGTGGATCGAGATGGCGTCCCCTGACCTGACGCCGGTGTCGACCCGGACAAAGGCGTCCTCCGGCGGGAAGGCCAGATGCTCCAATCGGCCGGTCTGGGGCAGAAAACCTTTCTGCGGGTCCTCGGCGTAGAGCCGCACCTCGATCGCGTGGCCGTGGATCGAAAGCTGGTCCTGATTGAGTGGCAGAGGTCCACCGGCGGCGACGCGAAGCTGCCATTCCACCAGATCCTGGTTGGTGATGTATTCGGTCACCGGATGTTCGACCTGGAGACGGGTGTTCATCTCCATGAAGAAGAAGGAGCCGTCCTCATCCAGCAGGAATTCCACCGTGCCGGCCCCGACATAGCCGATCGCCTTAGCGGCTGATACCGCGGCCTCGCCCATCCGGTGGCGAGTGTGCGAGTCAAGGTTCGGGGCGGGAGCCTCCTCCACGACCTTCTGGTGCCGGCGCTGGATCGAGCAGTCGCGCTCGAACAGGTAGACGCAGTTGCCCTGGGTGTCGGCGAAGACCTGGATTTCGACGTGGCGCGGCCTTGTGACGTAGCGCTCGATCAGCACGCGGTCGTCGCCGAACGAGTTGATCGCCTCGCGCTTGGCGCCGTTCAACTGGTCGTCGAACTCCTCGAGGCTTGTCACGACACGCATGCCCTTGCCACCGCCGCCGGCGGACGCCTTGATCAGCACGGGAAAGCCGATGCGCTTCGCTTCGGCGCGCAGAAGCTCCGGCGACTGGTCCTCGCCGTGGTAACCGGGAACCAGCGGCACGCCGGCCGTTTCCATAAGTGCCTTGGCCTCCGACTTGCCGCCCATGGCGCGGATCGACGAGGCGGGCGGGCCGATGAAGACCACGCCGGCATTGGCGCAGGCTTCGGCGAAGGCGGCGTTTTCCGACAGGAAGCCGTAGCCGGGATGGATCGCCTCAGCACCGGTGCGCTTGGCGGCGTCGAGGATGGCTTCCGCCCGCAGGTAGCTGTCGCGGGCCGGGGCCGGGCCAATGTTGATGGCTTCGTCGGCCATCTCGACATGCAGCGCCTTGGCGTCGGCGTCGGAGTAGACCGCGACCGTGTGGATGCCAAGCCGGCGGGCGGTGCGGATGACGCGGCAGGCGATTTCGCCGCGATTGGCGATCAGGATCTTGGAGAACATGGGATTACCTCACTGACCAGGCCGGCTTGCGTTTTTCAAGGAACCCCGCCAGCCCCTCGCGCCCTTCGGCAGAGGCGCGGATGGTGGCGATCCGTTCGGCGGTGTCTGGATCAGGCCGGCATCGATGGGCCGGTGAGCGACGGCGAAAATGAGGTCCTTGGCGGCGCGTTGCGCGGCGGGACCGCCCTCCGACAGCCGGGTCAGGATGGTGTCCACGGCGCTGTCGAGCTGATCAGCCGGCACCACCTGATGGACAAGGCCGATGCGCAACGCCTCGTCGGCGCCGAACCGTTCCGCCGTCAGAAAATAGCGCCGTGCCGCCCGTTCGCCGATCGCCGCCACGACATAGGGGGAGATGACGGCCGGGATCAGTCCAAGCCGAACCTCGGACAGGCTGAAGCTGGCGGCATCGGACGCTATCGCGATGTCGCAGCAGGCGACCAGCCCAACGCCGCCGCCGAACGCCGCTCCCTGGACCCGAGCGATCGTCGGCTTGGGTAGGAAGTTGAGCACGCGCATCAATTCCGCCAAAGCGCCGGCATCCGCCAGGTTCTCGGCATGGCCATACCCTGCCATCCGCTGCATCCAGCCCAGGTCGGCTCCGGCGGAAAAGCTCTTGCCTTCCGCCCGCAGCACGACCGCCCGGACCTTGGCGTCGTCGCCCAGCCGGCGCAGGACGCCGGTCAGGTCAGCGATGACGGTGTCGTTGAAGGCGTTGTGGACCTCCGCCCGGTTCAGGGTGACGGTTGCGACGCCATCCTCGCGGGTCTCTGTCAGA
>JAJFMR010000376.1 GCA_020696915.1 Rhizobiaceae bacterium
ACCGCACTGGCCGGCCGTGCGCTGCTGCTGGAGGAGTTCCTGGCCGCCGAGGCCGAAGCCGGCCGGCTTCGCCTGCCGCTGAAGCCGCTGCCGCAAAAGCGTGCGCTGCTGCACGGGCACTGCCACCAGAAGGCTTTCGGCGCCATGGCCCCGACCGAGCGGGTGCTGAAGATGATTCCCGGCCTGGAGGTGGCGACGATTCAATCCACCTGCTGCGGTATGGCCGGTGCCTTCGGCTATCAGGCCGAACACTATGAGGTGTCGATGAAAATGGGCGAACTGGGCGTCCTGCCGGCCGCCCGCGCCGCGGAACCGGATACCGTCATCGTCGCGGACGGCACCAGTTGCCGTCACCAGATCCAGGACGGCGCGCAGCGTCAGGCGGTTCATGTTGCCGTTCTGCTCCGGGATGCCCTGGAGCAACCGGCGCGATGACCAGGCACTGGTTCGGCTTCCGCTCGCACCGGCTCATGGCTTATCGTCCAAGCGGTCGTCGTCGGATGGCCAAGGTGGTGCCGGAGGATAGTCATGCTTCATCCGGAGGATAGTCATGCTTCATAAAGACGTTGTCGCACGCCTTCGGGACAAGCTGATCGAGGGTGTCATGCCTCCGGGATCGCGGATACCGGAGAAGGATCTTTGCGCCGAGTTCGGCATCTCCCGCACTCCGCTGCGCGAGGCCCTGAAGGTGCTGGCGGCCGAAGGCTACGTCGTCCTGCTGCCGAACCGGGGCGCCCGGGTGGCGAAGATGACCCGCAACGATCTGGAGGAACTGTTCGCGGTCTGCGGCGGGATGGAGGCGCTGGCCGGCGAACTCGCCTGCCAGCACGCCACCGACGCGGAAATCTCCGAAATCAAGGCGTTGCACGACCGGATGGCCGAGCGCTACGCGGCGCGCGATCTCGCCGGCTATTATCCGCTGAACCGCGCCATTCACGAGGCGATCGTGCGGGCGACCCACAACTCCGTCCTGACGACCCTGTACGAAAACGTGAGCGCGCGTATCCGCCGTGCCCGTTTCGTGGCGCCAATGCCGCCGGACCATTGGCAACTCGCCATGGCGGAGCACGAGGCTATCTTGAACGCGCTCCAGCGCCGCGACGCAGCCGTGCTGTCGTCGATATTGAAAACCCACCTTCGCAACAAGCTCGAGCAGGTCGAAAAAGCCGGCTTCGCCGAGAGCGGCGACGCGCCGCCTGCGCCACCGTCGGACAAGTCAGTCCTGCCGGAGCAAAGCCCGGCGACACCTCAATTGGAGCAGATCTCATGACTGAAGAACTCCTGTACGACGTCCGCGACGGCATCGGCACTATCACGTTCAATCGGCCGCAGGCGCGCAACTCCCTAACCTTCCCGATGTACGAACGCTTGGCCGAGATCTGCCGGGATGTCGAAACCGATACCCGGATCAAGGCTCTGCTGATCACCGGCACCGGCGACAAGGCCTTTGCCGCCGGCACCGACATCGGACAGTTTCGTGCCTTCTCGACACCTGACGATGCGCTCGCCTACGAAGCGCGTATCGACCGGGTGCTGGGCGCGCTGGAGCGGTGCCGGGTACCGACCATCGCCGCCATCGCCGGCGCCTGCACAGGCGGCGGCGCCGCGATCGCCGCCGTCTGCGACCTGCGGATCGCGGCCCCCAATGCCCGGTTTGGCTTTCCAATCGCCCGCACGCTCGGCAACTGCCTGTCGATGGCGAACTATGCCCGACTGGCGGCGCTGATCGGCCCGGCACGGGTCAAGGACATAATCTTCACCGCGCGCCTCGTCGATGCGCCGGAGGCGCAGTCGATCGGGCTGGTGACCGAAGTGGTCACAGACGGCGCTAACCTGCTGTCCCGTGCCGGAGAAGTCGCCCGTACCGTGGCGGGCCATGCGCCCCTGACCCTGCGCGTGACCAAGGAGGCCCTGCTGCGTCTTCAGGAAAAGATGAAACCTGGGGAAAGCGACGATCTTATTCTGACCTGCTACATGAGCCGGGATTTCCGGGAGGGCATGGATGCCTTTTTGAGTAAACGGCAACCGGTCTGGAGTGGGGAGTAATGCGATCGGCATCCCGTCGATGCGGCGTAGAAACACGGTCCGCCACCTGCCGGCGTTCTTCAGATCGCGCCGGTGCTCTTCCAGAGCATGTATCCCGCCACCGCGAAGACCACTCCGGCGAAGATGACCGAGAGCGTGCCCGTGTTTCCCGACAGGCGTTTCGCGGTCATGGTGCCGATCAGGCCGCCGCCGACACCGCCGGCTATGAAGATGAACGCCAGCGGCCAGTCGACAAAGCCGGATGACGCGTAGTTGAGCGCCGTCGTCAGGCCGAACGCCGTCACCGCGACCAGAGACGAACCGATGGCGTTCAGCATCGGCATCCCGGTGGAGGCGACCAGACCCGGCACGATCAGGAAGCCGCCGCCGATCCCGAAGAATCCGGAAAAGACGCCCGTCATCAAGCCGTACCCCAGCACCTTCGGCGCCTTCCGGCGCGTGCATGCCGCTCCCTCCGTTCCGGGATTTCCCCGGCCCCGGAGCATCAGGATGCCGATCGCGATCATCAGGAGGGCGAACAGCGCCAGCAGCTTCTGGCCGTCGAAGAGCTTGCCCAGGCTCGATCCGACATAGGCGCCGATCACGCCAGCGGCGGCGTACATGCCGGCGCATCGCCAGTTGACGTTGCCGGCGCGCGCATGGTTCGCCAGATTGAGGACGGCGCTCGCCGCGACGGCGAAGGCGCTGGTGCCGATCGCGACATGGGGATTGGGCACGCCGACCAGATAGACCATCAGCGGAACGGCCAGAACCGATCCGCCGCCGCCGATCAGGCCGAGGATGAACCCGACCAGCACACCCGATCCGCCGCCGAGCAGATATTGAAGGGGTTCGAGCATCATATGGCCGCACCGCTCTGGGGTATTGCCCTCATCGTGCGAACGCACCGTCGGCGAGATCGAGGAGGCGTCCGGCATCGTGCAGCCGGCGCTCAGCCAGCAACTGTCCGAGCTTCGGCGTGCGGGGTTGGTGAAGGCCAGCCGCGTCGCGAAGCAGGTGTTCTACCGGCTGGCTGACGAGGACGCCGAATTGCGCGTCCGCGGCATCGAAGCGCTGTTCGGCGCCGGTCCCGCCGCTCTGCCGGCGCTGGAAGCCCCGGCCGTCCGCGAACCGCGTTCCGACGTCCCGCGCTCACTGGCCGCCGCCGCTTTCGCGACGATCGGCTGAGTTCGATTCCGAGTTTCGCTGTTGGGATAAGCCGTCAGGAATATCTATTCAATTCCGGCGGCTTCTCGCGCAATTGCATCCAGAACTACATTGATTTCCTTTATCGCGGCTTTGGAGTTTTCCGATCCTGTTTCGCTCAACCGACGAAATCCCACCATGCTCTTGCCCGGCGCATCGGGTTGAGCATAGACGAAAAGAGCATAGGGGCAGTAAGCGATGTTGCTTGGGTCAGCTTCCATGGCTTTTCGCGACAGCACGGCCGAACAGAACTGCATCGTCTCGGCATCGGAGTAGATCTGACGGCTGGCGCCGACATC
>JAJFMR010000377.1 GCA_020696915.1 Rhizobiaceae bacterium
GAACACGGCGACGTGGCCCCGGGAATATTTGTGGGCGTCGCGCGGCGGCCGCGGGACATGATCGAGCCAGAGCGCCGGCATGTTCTCGAAGAAGCGAGGCTCTATCATCTCCAGCACGGAAGCCGGGATGCCGATGTCTTCGACGCTGACCTCGCCGCAATGCGCCCGTCCGGGAAAGAGCAGGTGCCCCGGTTTCCTCCGAAAGAAGGTCACGGTGCGATCTGCCTTGAAAGCCGTCCCGAGCACCGCGCCGCTCTCTCCGGAAATTCCGCTTGGCAGATCGACCGCAAGCACGTCGGCGCCGCAGGCGCAGGTGCGTTCGGCTGCAACGGCATAAAGGCCGCCAAGCGGGCCCGACAGGCCGGCGCCGAACAGTGCGTCGATGACGAGCGCCCCGTTCTCCGGGCAGAAATCGGCGAGGTCCCCAGGTTTCAGACGACATTCCGCTGCTGCCGCCCCGGCGTCGGTTGACCGGCGTGGCGGCTCGGACCGCCAGAGCCTGACGTCGAGGCCGGCGTCATCGAGCAGCCCCGCCGCGACGTAGCCGTCGCCGCCATTGTTTCCGGGGCCGGCAAGCACATGGACGGGGGCAGAACCGGAATGGTGCCGAAGCGCCGCAGCAGCGACGGAAGCACCGGCGCGCCGCATCAGTTCCATGCCGTCCAGCGGTCCCAAAGCGACCGTCAGCCTGTCCGCCTCGCCCATCTCGCGCGGGGTCAGCAGTTCATGTGCCATGGGCTCGCTCTCCCTTGGCAGACGGGTATCACAGTCATTGCGGTCCCTAAACAGCCCTGCGGATCTCGCGCGCATGCTGTCAAGTCGCATGATAATGCATCTGCCCGGATTTTAGGCAGTATGCACGCATACTGGGCAACGCCTGACGCGCCGCTTTTTCCGGGCGCAAGGAAGCACGGCAACAGGCTCTCCGAGGAAACCGGAAAGACAAGGTTTCACTTCCCCGAAGCTCGCTGTAGGGGAAACCTTCGAAGTGCTGGCCGTTGGCATGCTTTCTGCTAGCAGGAAGCGCATGCGGGCCTGCAACCCGACCTTCAGCGGAGGCCAAACATGAAAAAGATCGAAGCGATCATCAAGCCCTTCAAACTCGATGAAGTGAAGGAGGCCCTTCAGGAGGCTGGCCTGCAGGGCATTACCGTGACGGAGGCCAAGGGTTTCGGCCGCCAGAAGGGACACACGGAACTCTACCGGGGCGCTGAATATGTCGTCGACTTTCTTCCGAAAGTGAAGATCGAACTCGTGCTCGGGGACGACTCGGTGGAGGCCGCCATAGAGGCGATCCGCAAGGCCGCGCAGACCGGCCGCATCGGCGACGGCAAGATCTTCGTCTCGAACATCGAGGAGGTCGTTCGCATACGCACCGGCGAGACCGGAATGGACGCCGTTTGATATTCCGCTCTTTGATTTATCCGTTCAAAACGCCATCACCACAGGGAATCACGACATGACGACAGCCAACGACATCATGAAGCAGATCAAGGACAACGACGTAAAGTTCGTCGATCTGCGGTTTACCGACCCGAAGGGCAAGCTCCAGCACGTGACGATGGACGTCGTCGAGGTCGAGGAAGACATGTTCGCTGACGGCGTCATGTTCGACGGCTCCTCGATTGCCGGCTGGAAGGCGATCAACGAATCCGACATGGTGCTGATGCCGGACCCGGAATCGGCGCATGTCGACCCGTTCTTCGCGCAGTCGACCATGGTGGTCATCTGCGACATCCTGGATCCGATTTCCGGGGAGTCCTACAACCGCGACCCGCGGGGCACCGCCAAGAAGGCCGAGGCCTTCATGAAGGGGGAGGGAGTCGGCGACACCTGCTACTTCGGTCCCGAGGCGGAGTTCTTCGTCTTCGACGACGTGAAGTACAAGGCCGATCCCTACAATACTGGTTTCCGTGTCGATTCCACCGAGTTGCCTTCCAACGACGACACCGACTACGAAACCGGAAACCTCGGCCACCGTCCGCGCGTCAAGGGCGGCTACTTCCCCGTGCCGCCGATAGATTCCGCGCAGGACATGCGCTCCGAAATGCTCACCGTGCTTGCCGAGATGGGCGTTCGCACCGAGAAGCATCACCATGAGGTTGCTGCCGCGCAGCACGAGCTCGGGCTCAAGTTCGACACGCTGGTGCGCAACGCCGACAAGATGCAGATCTACAAATACGTGGTTCACCAGGTTGCCAACGCCTACGGCAAGACGGCGACCTTCATGCCCAAGCCGATCTTCGGCGACAACGGCTCCGGAATGCACGTCCACCAGTCGATCTGGAAGGGCGGCAAGCCGGTCTTCGCCGGCAACGAGTATTCGGGGCTTTCGGAGATGTGCCTGTTCTACATCGGCGGCATCATCAAGCACGCCAAGGCGATCAATGCCTTCAGCAACCCGCTGACCAACTCCTACAAGCGGCTGGTGCCCGGCTACGAGGCGCCGGTGCTGCTCGCCTATTCGGCGCGCAACCGTTCGGCCTCATGCCGCATTCCGTTCGGCTCGTCGCCGAAGTCGAAGCGGGTCGAGGTCCGCTTCCCGGACCCGGGCGCCAACCCCTATCTCGCCTTCGCCGCCATGCTGATGGCCGGCCTCGACGGCATCAAGAACAAGATCCATCCCGGCCAGCCGATGGACAAGGACCTCTACGACCTGCCTCCGAAGGAGCTGAAGAAGATCCCGACCGTCTGCGCGTCGCTGCGCGAGGCTCTGCAGAGCCTCGACAAGGACCGCGGCTTCCTGAAGGCCGGCGGCGTCTTCGACGACGACCAGATCGACAGCTACATCGAGCTCAAGATGGTCGAGGTGATGCGCTTCGAAATGACGCCGCACCCGGTCGAATACGACATGTATTACTCGGTGTGAGGGCCAAGCCATCACACCGCCGACACGCGCGTCCCTTCGCGCTCCGAAGCCGGGCGGCCACGCGTGTCATGATCCGGCGTTGAAGCGGACGGTTCCGGTGCGCTCCACCCCGTAATGCCCGAACTGTGACGCCTTCTCGGCGAATGCGGGCGTTCGCGCAAATGCAAAAAGCGTCTGGAGCGGCGGCTCGAAATAGTCGCGCCGCCGACAGGCGATGTCGAAGCGCTCCCGGTGGAGGGGCACGAAGTCGATCCCGAAACGATTCGCGACCGCGCCGATGGCGAGTCCGCAATCGGCTTCGCCGTCGGCCACCGCGGAAGCGACATCCATTTCGGTCAGCGCCGGCCGTTCGCAGAACAGAACGTCCTTACGAACGACCTGCTCCCCTGCCAGCAGGGCATCAAGCAGGAGATATCCTCCCGCGCCTGGCTGTCTCGCCACGATTCTCGCCCGTCTGTCGACGACGTCGCGAAGGCTGTGCAGGTCGAGGGGATTGCCGCGGGCAACGACGAGGCCCTGGTCGCGCTCGGCCCATTCGATCAGCAGGAGATCATGGACGCCGGCCAGCGACCGTATCGCTTCCAGATTGTAGCCGGCATCCGCCTCGTTCTTCAGATGCAACCCGACTGCCAGCGCCTGCGCCTCCGCAAACCGCTT
>JAJFMR010000378.1 GCA_020696915.1 Rhizobiaceae bacterium
CAAGGCCGGCTACCTGATGTGGCCGGGCCCTTACGGCGAGTGGGGCAGCCGCAAATATCTTCTCGCTTCCCTGGACCAGAGCCTGCAGCGCCTCGGCCTGGATTATGTCGACATCTTCTACTCCCACCGGTTCGACCCGGAGACGCCGCTCGAGGAGACGATGGCCGCCCTCGACCAGGCGGTACGGGCCGGCAAGGCGCTTTATGTCGGCATCTCGTCCTACAATTCGGAGCGCACACGCCAGGCGGCGGCAATTCTGCGCGCGCAAAACACGCCTTTCGTCATCCACCAGCCCAGCTATTCCCTGCTGAACCGGTGGGTCGAGGAAGACGGCCTCCTCGATACTCTGGATGGACTGGGCATCGGCTCGATCGCCTTCTCACCGCTGGCGCAAGGCATGCTCACCGACAAATATCTTGGCGGAATCCCCGAAACCAGCCGCGCGGCGAAGAAGTCTTCGTTCAGGCAGTCTTTCCTCAACGACCGCACGCTCGAGGGCATCAGGGCGCTCAATGCCATCGCCGGAAGACGCGGGCAGTCGCTGGCGCAACTGGCGCTTGCCTGGGTGCTCAAAGGTGGACGCGTCACCTCGGCGCTGATCGGCGCCAGCCGTCCGGAACAGATCGAGGACTGCGTCGGGGCTCTGGGGAACCGTGATTTCACCGCAGGCGAGTTGGCCGAGATCGACCGGCATGCGCGCGACGCCGACATCAACCTGTGGGCAGCATCGGCCGAACGCCCCGGACCCGAGCGCCGGCACTGACCGCAGGCCGATTCGGCTTGGCTCGACCATCTTCCTTCCGGACCGGAAATTTTGTTCAGACGTGTCGGAACCAGCAGCGGCCGTTCGTCATATCATGAGGAGTTGGTGAGACACGGCGAGATCCGGCGTCTCTCGCGCCGGCCGGTTTGCCAAGGCAGCACCGGTTTCGACGCTCCCCGGCAGTTCCGCCGGACTAGGGGCGGCGCTGCCGAACCTGACTGATTCGACAAAGCAGAAGGAACGACCATCATGCCTTACATCGAAGGATTTGTTGCCGCCGTGCCGACCCGCAACAAGGACGTGTTCGTGAAGCACGCGAAGGAGGCGGTGGCGTATTTCAAGAAGCTTGGTGCCACGCGTTGCGTGGAATGCTGGGGTGACGACGTGCCCAAGGGCGTTCTCACCGACTTCTACAAGGCCACCCAGGCAAAGGATGACGAGACTCCCATCTTCAGCTGGGTCGAGTACCCCGACAAGGCGACGCGCGACGCGGCAAACAAGAAGATGAGCGAAGACTCCGACATGGCCAACATGGAGATGCCATTCGACGGAAAAAGAATGTTCTGGGGCGGCTTCGAGCAGGTCGTCAACGAGTAGGTCGCCACCAGACCGCCACCTGGCCTTGTTCATAGCGTGCGGCCGCACCACGTCTGGAGCGGCTGCACCGAAACATCGGATCGAAAAGTGGACTAGCTTTTCGGGCCCATAGCGATGCATGGAACAAGCTACAGAGGCAGGGTGCAGCGATCGTTTCTGAGCGCTTCCGCGGGCCTTGCTCAGCGAAATGCCGTTGCCGTGTTTCACGTTGGACCCCAATCCTCCCGAAGTCACCTTTCAGATTGCCACCCAGGTCGTTTCCGGCGGCTGTCTCATGATTTGATTTGTCAGACAAACGCTTCAGGCGGATAATCGGGAAGGTGGCGGTCCCGAGGTGCGACCTGCCGCTTCATTACAATTTGGGAGGCTCCAATGAAGCTTCGTGAACTCCTGCATACCGCGGGACTGCCTGCGCTTGCCCTGGTCGGACTGGCAGGCGGAGCCGCCGCCAACATCGGTTCTGCTGAAACGGACATCCCCTCCGAAATCGCCGCCGGCCCGCACTGCCGCGTCGCCAACCTGCCTGCCCAGGTCTTATCGCCGGAGGCAGTGCTGGCCTATGAAGAGGCGGCGCCGCCGCTCTGGGACGACCTCGGGTCGCTAACGTATCCGATCACCACCGGCAATCAGGAGGCGCAGAGCTATTTCGACCAAGGCCTCAGGTTGGCCGTCAATTTCAACCATGCGGAAGCAAGGCGGGCATTCCGCAAGGCCCAAAGCCTCGACCCGAACTGCGCGATGTGCTTCCTCGGCGAGGGTCTCGTGCTGGGACCCAACATCAATGTCCCGATGGATCCGGCGGCCAACGCGCCGGCCGTGGCGGCGCTGAAGACGGCGAACAGCTTGGCCGGCGGCGCTTCCCCAAAGGAAAGGGACATCATCGCGGCCGTCTCGACCCGATATTCGGAAGACCCGGCGGCGGACCGTTCCGTTCTCAACGCCGCCTTCGCCGATGCAATGGCCGCGCTATCCGACAAGTACCCCGAGGATCTCGAACTCGCCGTCCTTGCTGCGGAGGCTGGCATGGACACCCAGCCCTGGGACTATTGGGAGCCCGGCGGCAAGCAGCCCAAGGGGACGACGGCGGATGTCCAGAAGCGCCTCGAAGGGGTTCTCGCCAAGGCCCCGGACCATCCCTGGGCCATCCATCTCTACATCCATCTCGTCGAAGCTTCCGACCGGCCGGAGCGAGCCGAACCCTATGCCGACAGGCTGGCGGCGCTCATGCCGGGGGCCGGACACATCGTCCACATGCCCGCCCACATCTACCATCGTGTCGGCCGCTACCTCGACTCTCTCGAGATCAACAGAACGGCTTCCAAGGTCGACGAGACCTATCTCGCCGAGAGCGGCGCGATCGGCGTCTATCCGCTCGGCTACTATTCACACAATTTGCATTTCGTCCTGATCGAGGCGCAGCAGCTCGGTGACCGGAACGCGGTGCTGGCCGAGGCCGACAAGCTGGACAAATGGATCACCAACGAAATCGCCTCGGCCATACCCATCGTGCAGCCGGTAAAGGCGGCGCCGTACTTCGCTTGGGCGCAGTACGCGGAGCCGGACAGGATCCTGGCCATGGCCGAGCCGGCGGGAGCACCCCCCTATGTAAAAGCCATCTGGCACTATGCCAGGGGTGTCGCGTTGGCTGCCAAGAACGATGCGGCCGGGGCGCGCAGGGAGGCGGACGCCATCGGCAGGATCGCCCGGGAAACCGACTGGACGACGATGGACGAATGGGGTGTTCCTGCCCTGCCCGTGCTGCAGGTGGCCGAGGGCGTGGTCCTCGCACGCGCCGCGCAAGCCGAAGGCAACGGTTCCGCCGCCGTGGCGATGTGGCGCAAGGCTGCCGAAGTCGAGGACACGATACCCTACATGGAACCACCCTACTGGTATTATCCGGTCCGGCAGTCGCTCGGCGCCGCGCTTCTCGAGGCCGGCCAGCCGGAGGCGGCCGAGAAGGAGTTCAGCGCGGCGCTGGAGCGTGCCCGCGGCAGCGCCTGGGCTCTCTACGGTCTCGAAGCCGCCGCCAAGGCCAGGGGCGATAGCGCAGCCCAGAGCAAGGCCGCCGCGGAACTCGCAAAGGCCTGGCGCGGCGATCCGGCGCTGCTCAGCCTGGACCGGCTGTAAGCCCCGCGCCTGGGCGGCGCGGGGCCGGCAAACTCGAGCATCTTCCTGATGCGGCGTCACCCTTCAGCCATCTCCCTACGATCGGCGGCCCGGGTCGCCTTTCTCCAGCTCGCAGGCGACGGACACCGGGGGCGGGCCGGGGGCGGGCCGGCCCGACATTGTCTTTGTCCGGGGAGGCGGCTACCAAAGGACGGGCGTAACCGGGACCAGGCATGCCGGCCGAAAACACGAAACTGACGAGGAACCAGCAGCTCGTGCTGGCGCGACTGGAAGCCGCCAGCGGACCGGTAAGCGCTTACGGCCTGCTCGACCAGTTGCGCGACGACGGTTTCCGGGCCCCGCTCCAGGTTTATCGAGCGCTGGAAGGGCTGATCAAGGGCGGTCTTGTCCATCGGCTCGAAAGCCTCAACGCATTCGTC
>JAJFMR010000379.1 GCA_020696915.1 Rhizobiaceae bacterium
GGCCGCGGCAGTGCCCGTTACCGAACCGGTCCGGGAAGCAATGTCGAACGCCTCGGACTGCAGCGAGATGTCGACGCTCGCCAGCCGCGCGTCGCGCGTCGCCACGCTGGAGAGCGAAGCGGCGGCATCGATCTTCGGCGCCCTGCGGTCGCCGAGCGCCCTCAGCGACGCCGATCTGAGCACGATGTCGATCGGGCTCTCCGGCGTGCCCAGCGCCAGCTTCATGCCATCGTTGGGGGCGGTCAGCGTGGCGTTGAGATCCCAGGCTGATCCGGCGCTGCCGGTTATGACGGCCGTCGCCCCGTCGACGTCGAGCGTCAACGCGTCGAAGACCACGCCGCCATCCGCTATCCTGATCGTCGAGGGCTGCGCCACGCTTGCCTTGATGCCCCTGACCGTGGCCTCGCCTCGCGTCAGTTCGACGGTCGTCTCGCCGCCCTCGATGCGGATGCGTCCCTGTGCCCTGGCCGGAACGCCGGTCACCGTGGCGCCGCCGTCAAACAGCGTCCATCCGGGTTCGCGGCTGAGCGTGACGTCGGCATCCCTGATGACCGTGCCGCCGGTGGTCACCGTCGCGGCGCGTATGCGCCCGGAGATCGTCGGCGCCGTCAGATAGTCCTCTATGGTTGCGGCGATTGTCGTGCCGGCGGCGCTGACATTGCCGCGCACCAACGAGTTCGACTGCGCCTCCACCACGATGCGGGGACCGGACTCCACGGTTTCCAGGCGGACCGTGCCCGCAAGGTCGCCCGAGGCGGTTTCGCCGGCAAGTGCCGCCACGGGGGCGATGTCGGGCATCTGGAGCGCCAGGGTCCCGGAAGGCAGAAGGCGCTCGCCAATGCCGAGATTGCCGGACAGCCGGTTGGGTCCGAGCGTCAGTTCGAGGTCGTTTATGGCCGGCCGGCCTCCGGCTGCGTCTATGGACGCCTTCGCCGCCAGCCTCTCGCCGGCAACATTGCCGGTGAGCGTCAGACTGCCGGACGGGTTGGCTCTGTCGGCGCGACCGGAAGCGGTGAGCTGCAGCGCGGTGATTTCGCGGCCCGCCGCCTCGATGCGGTCACTCGCAACGGTCACAGTCAAGTCCGGCGCGGCGATCGAACCGGCTGCCTCGACCGCGAATTCGGCCGCCCCCGACACGGCTTCCGACAGCAGGCCGACATCGCCGAGCGAGCCCGTCAGGGAGGCCTGCAGCGTGTTCCCGTCGACGAACGCCGAGCCGGTCGCGACGAGCGCACCCGACTGCAGCGACACCTCGTCGGCCGATATCCTGCCTTCGGCATCGCGGATCAGCGTTCCGGCGATCACGCTGCGCTCGGCAAGCACGCCTCTAAACGGGGCCGGCAACGCCGAAGAGGCGAGATCGGCATCCAGCCTCAGGACGATCCGCCCGGTGGCCAGCGAGACATTGCCGGCGAAGCGCCCGGTCACCGCGTCGCTGGCAACCGACCCGTTGGCGATCTCCAGCGTGTCGGCGCCGAGCGTTCCGGCGAGCGACGCCTCGAGCCGGCCGGTGATCAGCGGCTGCAGCGCTGCATTGTTCAGGGAAATGGCGGCGGCCGCGGCATTGCCGGTGACCGGGCCGGTCCGCGAGGCGATATCGAATGCGTCGGAATGCAGCATCACATCGAGGCTTTCCAGCCGCGCCACGCCGGTCGACGCACTGGAGAGCGACGCGGCAAGATCGAGCGCCGGGGTACCTGCGGCGCCGAGTGCCTTCAGCGATGCCGACCTCAGAACGATGTCGATCGGGCTGTCCGGCGTGCCCAGCGCCAGCTTCATGCCCTCGTTGGCGGCCGTCAGCGTGGCGTTGAGATCCCAGGCCGATCCGGCGCTGCCGGTGACGACGGCGGTCGCTCCGTCGACGTCGAGCGTCAGCGCGTCGAAGACCACGCCGCCATCCGCGATCCTGATGGTCGACGGTGACGCAAGCCTTGCCTCGAATCCGGCGACGGTCGCCTGGCCGGCGGCGAGTTCGACCGTGGTCTCGCCATTGCCAATGCGTAGTCGCCCCTTTGCGGTGGCCGGAATTTCACCGACCCTGGCTTTGCCGTCGAAACCGGTCCACTGGCCAGCGCCGTCGAGCGCGACGTCGAAGTCGCTGACGACGGTCGACCCGGCAGCGATCGAACCGGCCCGAATGCGGCCGGAAACAGAAGCCTGTCCGAGATAGTCTGAAATCGTGGCCTCGACGGCGGCGTCGGTGGCGCGGAGATCGCCGCGCTGGACGGATTGCGATTGCGCCACGACGACTGCCCGCGCTTTGTCTTCCGCAGTATCGAGGCGAACCGTGCCGCTGAGGTCGCCGGAGGCCGTCTCGCCAGCCAGCCCTGCCAGTCCCGCGATGTCGGGCAGGTCGAGTTCGAGGATCCCGAAGGGAAGAAACCGCTCGCCGAGCCGCACGTCGCCCGACACCCGGTTTGAGCCGAGCGCCAGTTGCATGCCCTCGATCATCGGGCGGCCGTCGGCGGTCGTCAGCGAGCCGGTCGCCGACAGGGCCTCACCCGCCAGAGTCCCGGCAAGCGCGATCTCGGCCTTCGGGCTGGCCGGATCGGCCGTGCCGCGAGCCGTGAGCCGCACACCTGAAATCTCGCGGCCGAGAGCCGCGATTTGCTCGCTGTCGGCCGTCAGCGAGAAGTCCGGAGAAGACGGCTCACCGCTGGCGGTGCCCGATATCGTGACGGCTCCCGTCAAGCCTTCGGCCAGCACGCCGACGTCGGCCAGCCGGCCTTCGATCGATGCCTCGATCCCGGAACCGGTGGTGGCGATCCTGCCTTCGGCGGCGAGCCCGGCGGAGGTCAACGAGAATGGCTCGGCCGAGACATGCCCTTCGGCGTCGCGCACCACATGGCCACTGATTGCAATGCGCTCGCCGAGCGGTCCGCGCACCGCCGGAGGCAATGCCCCCGATGCGACGTCGGCCGTCATGTCCAGGGTGACCGCGCCGTCGCCGAGAGAGACGCTGCCGCCGAACGTTCCCGAAAGCGCATCGCTCGACAGGCTGCCGGTGGCGACGGTCAGCCTGTCCTCCGAGAGCACGCCGGCAATCTCCACTGAAACTCTGCCGGCTGCCAGATTCTGGGCGGTCGGATTGTCCACGATGATCGCCGCCGCCGCCGCGTTGCCCGATATCGGACCTGTCAGCGTCTCGACGTCGAAGGCATCGGAGTGAAGCGCAATCGCTAGACCGGTGATCCTCGTCGATTTGGTGGCAACGCTGGCGAGCGAAGCTTCGATGTCGACATTGGGCTGGTCGCCGGTGCCGATGGCGCGCAGCGACGCCGAGCGTACCGCCATGTCGATGGGGCTCTCATGGCTCCCGAAGGAGATCGGCACACCGGCCTCTCCCCTGGCCGCGAGTTGCAGGGAGAAATCGCTTGCGGCCTGTGGATCGATGATGCCCGAAGCAGTGACATGCGCCGTTTCACTGTCGATCACCGCACGTTCGATGGCAAGTCGGCCCGCGCCTGTCACCGATCCTGCGACGTCGAATACCGTCCTGCCCTGCAGCAACGGCCTGAAC
>JAJFMR010000380.1 GCA_020696915.1 Rhizobiaceae bacterium
TCACCGTCGCCAACGATCCCGGCTGCCGCAAGGCACGCCTGGCCGCCAAGCGGCGGATGAGTGCCGTCTACGCGGACTACGAGGCGCGGCAATTGAGCTTCGACACAAGGGAGCATCGCGCCGGCGGACCGGTCGAGGATCTGATCGAGGCGCTCATCCGGCAGTGACTGACGGCGACGAGCGGCGGCGAGCCGTTGCTCGTTTCGACAGGGTCGGCATGTCCCTGCACGTCGCCGATTCCAATGCCAGCGCATATGCCGGCGCGCGCCAACAAATCTGTCGGGGACCCGGATCAGCGGGCCCGAGTTCAGGATCCGATGCTTCGCGCGGCTCTGGCCAGCCACACGGTCGCGATCCCGGTATCCGGTACCGGCGCTTTCAGCGAGAACTCCACCAGGACCGGCAGATGGTCGGACCCGGCGGGTTCGAGTGCGCGCGCGGCATGCACGACGAGGTCGCCGCGCGCAAAGACCTGGTCGATCGGCAAGCCGGCGAACCTCAGGAATCCCGGCAGCTTCCGGTACAGCCAGGTGGGCCCGATCGGACCAACCCGGCTGAGCCCGCCGGCCTGGGCTACTTGGCGCGCCGTGGCGCTCCAGGGCGTCGAATTGAGGTCTCCGGCAAGCAGCGCCGTCTCCGAAAGTTCATCGAGCTCCGGAGCGAGCCCGTCCACCTGGGCGGCCTGCTCGAACGGCCAGGGCCAGCCGAGATGCAGCGCCGCGACCTCGACCGCCCTGCCGCCGAAATCCACCTTCGCCCTCGCGAACGTCCCGTTGAGCGAGCAGCCGGCGCTCTCCAGCAACGGCCGGCGGGACAGGATGGCCAGATCGAAAGACTGCCCCCGGCACTTGACCTGATGCGGGTATGCCGCTGCCAGCAGCGAGAGCCTGTCGTCCCACATCGACGAGACCTCCTGCAGGGTCACCACGTCCGGCGCGATCCGGCCGATGAGCGACAGCACACGTTCCGGCGCGGCATTGTCAAACCGGAGGTTCATCTGCAGCAGCCGGTAGACGGCGGCCTCCGGATCCCGCGGTTGAATGGAAGCATGCACGACACCCAGTCCGGGAGGACCCGAAACGGTGGCGATCGAACCGATGCCGAGCAGCATCGCCAGCAAGCCGTGCCATCGGCGAGAGCCTGCCAGAAGCGGCAGGGAAAAGGCGCAGAGCAGCACCGCCAGATGGACGCGGAAGTGTCCGGCCGAATCGAAGGCCGGATGCAAGGTCCCGAAGAATCCGGCGATGAGCGGCAGCGACAACACAATGGCCGCCGCCACCATGGCATGTCGAATGCGAAAGGCGCGGAAACCGGGCATGAGGCCGTCAAGCATCAGGATTGCGGCTCAATCAAGGAACCCCTCCCCGCGGCGGCCGAACCAGAAGCGCTTCGCCGCTGTGGATTCTCGAATTCGCATCGGAATCGAGCGAAAAGCAATCTCCACTTTTGATTGGTGGCTGGCTCGCCCGATCGCGAACTGCGCGTTTTTGCTCCTACTGGAATGCCGTCTCGGCGAAGCTCCTGAGCTTGCGCGAGTGCAGTCTTTCCTTAGGCATTTCGGCGAGCTTCTCCATGGCGCGGATGCCGATGGTGAGGTGCTGCGCCACTTGCCGCTTGTAGAAGTCCGTCGCCATGCCGGGCAGCTTCAGCTCGCCGTGCAGCGGCTTGTCCGAAACGCAGAGCAGCGTTCCATAAGGGACGCGAAAGCGGAACCCGTTGGCGGCGATTGTCGCCGATTCCATGTCCAGCGCGATCGCCCGCGACTGCGACAGCCGCTGCACCGGGCCGCGCTGGTCCCGCAACTCCCAGTTGCGGTTGTCGATGGTGGCAACCGTGCCGGTGCGCATGATGCGCTTCAGCTCGTAACCGGAAAGGCCAGTCACCTCGGCAACCGCTTCCTGCAGCGCGACCTGCACTTCGGCGAGAGGCGGAATTGGTACCCATACCGGCAGGTCGTCGTCGAGCACATGATCTTCGCGAACGTAAGCGTGGGCGAGCACGTAATCGCCCAGCGCCTGTGTGTTCCGCAGGCCCGCGCAGTGGCCGAGCATCACCCAGGCGTGCGGCCGCAGCACGGCGATGTGGTCGGTGATCGTCTTGGCGTTGGACGGTCCGACGCCGATGTTGACCATGGTGACGCCGCCATGGCCCGCCTTCTTCAGATGATAGGTCGGCATCTGCGGCAGCTTTACCATCGCCAGATCGGCCGCTTTCGGCTGCCCGGCCTGCGTGACGACGTTGCCGCTCTGGTCATCAGGTCGCGTGCGTAGAGGCAGAATTCATCGATGTAGAACTGGTAGTTGGTGAACAGCACGAAATTCTGGAAATGCTGCGGACTGGTGGCCGTATAATGGGACAGCCGATGCAGCGAATAGTCGATGCGCTGCGCGGTAAAGGGGGCGAGCGGGCGCGATTCGCCTGCCATCGTCTCGAAGGTGCCGTTGGCGATGTGATCGTCCGTGCCGTCCAGGTCGGGCACGTCGAACAGATCGCGGATCGGCCGGTTGATTCGGTCGGCAATTCCGGGCTCGACATGGGTTCCTTCGAGGAAGGCGAAATGCAGCGGGATCGGCGTTGCCGATTCCGACACGGTCACCGGAACCCCGTGGTTGCGCATGATCAGCCGCAGCTGCTCGACCAGATAGGTCCCGAACAGGTCGGGCCGCGTAATCGTGGTCGAAAAATGACCCGGCGTCGGCATATGCCCGTAGGCCTGACGAGAGTCGATCTGGCTGAACGACGAGGTGGTGACGCCGAGCTCCGGATAGCAGGCCCGGTATCGCCGGCTGGAATCACCCCCGCTGCCCAGCGCATTGAAGGCATCCCGCAGGAAGGCCGTGTTGCGATCATAGAGCAGCCGCAGCGCCGCCACGGCACCGGCGGCGTCGGTGAAGCTTTGCCGTTCGACACGCTCCGGCGAGACGATGGTCTCGATCGGCTGGGGATAGATCCGATTTTCCATGCCCCATTATAGGGGTTCGGATGCCGTGGCGGGAGGGGGCCGCACAAAGGCCCGTCGGATCCGGCTATCGACCAAACACGAAGCGTCCGCTTGCGGCGCCAGTTCCGGAACGGTCACTCCGTCATCGAACTGCCACGGCCGTGTCAATTGTGTGGCGCGTCGCCGTGACGTTCCGCCAGCGCTTCCGGGTGCGCCAGGCCGGCCGGGCGGTGGCGGACGAAGGTATTCCAGGCCCAGGTCAGAGCCCAGAGCACGATGCCGATGCCGAGCAGCCAGGTAGCGATCCGGTATTGAGGCATCTGCGCGGCGCTGCGCGCCCATGGTCCGACGAGAAAGGCGCACGAGGCAGCCCCGAGCCAAGGCAGGGCGCCGGGGGCCCGGAAGTGCGCGTGCGGGACCGGCGGGCGGCGACGCAGCACGATGAGGGCGATGTTGACGACGGTAAAGACGCAGAGCAGCAGCAGCGCGGTGGTGCCGCCGAGCAGGCTGATCGCCTGCGCCTGGGATCGCGTCACCACAATATAGATCAGTCCGAAGGCGAGCGCCGTGGTGAAGAGGATCGATACCCAGGGGGTCCGGCGGACCGGGTGCACGGTGCCGAGCACTTTCGGCAGCACGCCCTGGTTCGCGAGGCCATAAAGAAGCCTGCTTGCCATCAGCATGTTGATCAGTGCGGAGTTCGCGACCGCGAACATGCCGATGAATGGGAAGATCCGATCGAACGGGAGCCCCGGCGCCCCGGCCCGCACCACCTGTGTCAATGCCGAGCCCTTTGAACTGTCCGTCAGGTCGCCGACCGGGACGAGCGCGACGGCGCAGATGGACACCAGGACATAGATGAGCCCGGTGACCCCCAGTCCGGCAAGCATCATCCGCGGAAAGTCGCGCACTGGATTGGTGCATTCCTCGGCCATGTTGACGGAGTCCTCGAACCCGACCATCGCGAAGAACGCAAGCGCTGTGGCGGCAGTAAGCGCAAGGAAGGCGCCCTTCTCGTCGGACGAACGGAATACCATGACCTCGCTGAAGTCGGCGCGGCCCTGGCTCATCGCCCAGAAGCCGACCAGGATAATCAACAGCAGGCCAGACAGCTCGACGCATGTCAGCACGACGTTGGCCTTGACGCTCTCGCCGACACCTCGGAAATTGATGGCTGCCACCAGCGCCATGAAGCCAAGCGCCAGCGCCAGGATGCCGCCGCTGCCTGCCTCGAAGCCGAGGCCGAAGCCATCGCTGAGAAAGCCCGCGAAAGCGTTCGAGGCCGTGGATGCCGAGGTAATGCCCGAGCACATCACGGTGAAAGCGACGAGGAAGGTCAGGAAGTGCAGCCCAAACGCGCGGTGGGCGTAAAGCGCGGCGCCGGCAGCCTGCGGATAGCGGGTCACCAGTTCGAGGTAGGAGAAGGCGGTGATCGTTGCGACCAGGAATGCGACGAGGAACGGTGCCCAGGCAGCGCCACCGACCTCTCCGGCGACGGTGCCGGTGAGTGCGTAGACGCCAGTGCCGAGAATGTCACCGACGATGAACAAAAGCAGGAGCTTGGGTCCCATCACCCGCGCGAGTTCGGTCCCGCCGGGCTCGGCGTCGGCCGCCAACATCGGATCGGTCATCGGCTCTCCTCCTCAACGCCGTTTCGCAGCCTGATCCCGCAACCTTCGCCGGTCAAGGGCAAGCTCGAGACGGTCAGGCGGCGCTCTGCCTGCAACCGGGGCAATTCGATGCAGGCGTTGCTGACAGCATTCCCCCGAGCCTTGGATTTGCGGCGAAAAGCTTCGCGTGCAGGCGCCGGGTCGGCCCTTGTCGAGGAGGTATAAAGTGGCCAAAGCCGCGCGGCGCGAACGCCTCACTGGAAACGGATTTTCGACGTCCGGCGCCAGCCCGCCAGACTGCCGCCCTAGGAGCGCTGCAGGCTGACCAGCAGCACGAAGCCGGCGCCGGCCTTCTGGATGGCCGGCGCATCGATGGTGCCGGTTTCGACGCCACGGATGCCAGGCACCGCCAGAACCGGGGCGGCGACCGCCAGCATCACCAGCAGGGCCTTGGGCAGCAGGACGAGGACACTCATGGCGGTCTGGGCAGGGCGAGTCATCTTCTTTTCTTTTCGCTTCGCTTTTGTGCGTGTGACTTGAGAGGGAAAGCGGCTTAACCAGTCCGCCCCGGATTCTCGCAGAGGAGCGGAGCGGCCGGCGCGATGCGGCGCGCAGCCATCCCTTGGAGATGAGCGGAGAATGCGCCACGGCAGCTGAACCGCTCCTGATGGTGGCGTTCATCTCACGTTCAATTTTATTGAGCGGCCGTGGGCGCCGGGTCGCTTGTGTTCGCGGGCGGCGCGCCTATCTCCGTGCAGCCATCAGCGTCGGAGAGACAGCATGACCAGCAGGCAATCCAAGCCGATCGAACTGCATTACTGGCCGACACCGAACGGCTGGAAAATCACCATCATGCTCGAGGAACTCGATGTCCCCTACGACGTCAGATACGTCAATATCGGCAAGGGCGAGCAGTTCGAGCCGTCTTTCCTGAAGATCGCGCCGAACAACAGGATGCCAGCCATCGTCGACCCCGAGGGCCCGGACGGCAAGCCGGTCTCCATCTTCGAATCGGGCGCCATTCTGCAGTATCTCGGACGCAAGTTCGG
>JAJFMR010000381.1 GCA_020696915.1 Rhizobiaceae bacterium
GGTCGTGGAGCGCGCCTCTTCGAGGCGTGGTATCGAGCGGCCCTGAATCAGTTTCTGAAGAAGCTCCGCCGCCGTTCCACCGGACGACGACAAGGCTCTGATCACGCGTCGAAATGTCGACTTTGGCCCGCAGTCTGTAGAGCGCCAGACGGCGAACAAGGTCGTGCTGTGTTCCGGCACGGCACTCCAGGAGGAATGCATCCTCGCTTTCCCGGGAAATCAGGAAATCGAACAGTATCTTTCCTTGCGGCGTGAGCAGGGCACCCGGCCTGGCTTCACCAACGCCAAGATTATCGAGATCCACGGTCAGGAGGTTTTGCAGGAAGTGCTCGGCGTCGGGTCCTGAAACGGAGACGAGCGCGCGATCTGCGAGGCAGGCTGTTGGCATCGGTGGGCTTTGCGTGGAACCTTGGCGAGCAAAAGGCAGGCCTTTACGTATGCCGGCCTCACGTTTCCGGCAAGGGCACGAACGGGGGCCGCTCGGCCGACTCCTCGCGGCAAAAGCGGTCGTACGCCGGGAGAGGGGCGGCCGCCGTGTTTTCGGAGGCGCTCGATCTCCTGCGCCGGCACGCGTTGGGCAAGACTGCGCGTTGCCGCTCTCGTTTCTCGCTTCGCATGCGTTAATCCCCGGCGACGAAGAAGGCCCAGTGCCCGTCCGGACCGATGCCGACCCGGTAGAAGATGTAGCTTCCGAACGCCTTCATGTCCTCGTAATCACCGGCGGTGACGATCTTGAACAATTCGACGCGTTGCGGATCGGTGAGACGGTCGAGGGGGATCCCGAAGAAATATGGCCAGACGTAAAGTTCGCTCGCCGTGCCGGCGTCCAGATGGATATAGCCGGCACTGAGCACTTCCTCGAGGATCGCCAGGATCTCGTGGCCCTCCGGGTCTCCCGACAGTTCCCTCAGGTAATCGACCGGATCGCCGTCGACGCCACCGAATGAAAGCTGCGTCGCACTGGCGCCGCTGCCGATGAGCGGCCTCAGTCTCTCGATATCGCCGCTCCTGGTCGCCTCGAGAATCAGCCGATGCATGCGGCGGACGGGCTCCGGCAGCCGGTCGAGATTTTGGATCACCTCCGGCAGTGGCCCGTCCGGCTCGATATTCGGACGCGTTGCCTCGTTGCCGGCCGGTCCGTCCGTATCTTCAGGCGCCGCTTCGGCCGGGTCGGGCAAGGGGAGCGGGTCGCCCTGCGGCTCCTCCTGGTCATCTCCTCCGGGCTGCGGGCCGGGCGGGTCCGACCCGATCTCGCTCAGCGCCCATGCCGCGGCTGGCCAGGCAAGCTGGACGGGAACGAGAAGCAGCAGGGTAGCGGACAGGACCAGGCCACCGGGCAATCTTCGCCGCCCGTGCCTGCGCCGCGTCTCCGATTTCATTGGCCTGCCTCCAGCGCAGTCGGACCGGCCCGGCCGGGTCGGTTTCCCGCCCATGAAAGCGCCGGTCCGACCGGTGTCAATGCTGAATGGGCCGGGGCTCGAAGTCGCCGGCGATCATCCGGTCCCGCATCCGTTCGAGGAGAGCAAGCGCCGACGCTTCGCTGGTGTTGCGCAGCAGCTCGCCCAGCGCCGTGGCCAGCGCCGCTTCGGCAATGATTTCAGGCTCGATTCCGGCCGAGAGGCCCTCGGCCCAGGCTTCGTTATGGCTTTCCGCGGCGGTCAGGCGCTTTTCTTCCCTGACCAGCGCGTCGAGTTCGGCAACGCTGTATTCCATGTCAGTCCCCTCAAGCACGATCCGTCTAGATCGGATCAACTTGATCTGTCCCTTTAATGTCCCGTTAATCTCCCTATCACATCGATGCTGAATTGTACGACCGGGATTGTCGAAAAAGTTAATCCGGGCTTAATCGCCGGAAATGTCGCGCGCGCGGCCCCTTGAGAGATCGCTCGGGTTCCGCGCCGGCTTCAGGATCATCCTGGTCCGAGTCAAGGATGATCCTCTGATTCGGCGGCCGGCTGCGCCGCCAGCGTCGTGCGCAGAGTGCGCTCGAAACGAGACGCTTCGGTGACGAGCCAGTCGGCCATCGCGGGCCAGTTGTCCTCGGCGAAGCAGTTGACCTGCCAGCGGGACACGAAGGGAAATTCAGCCGAGCTCACGGATGGATCGAGACCGAGAACTTCGTTGAGCCGGCAGGCATGTGGCGCCATGCGCGCCGCAACGTCGGTGGCGCCCAGCCTTTCGTTGCGCCCGAGGAAAACGCCGCAACGGTTCTTGTCCGGCGACACGTACATCGTGATCACGAGTTGGAGTTCCGGCAGGCCGCGTTGCCAGAAGAATGCCATGCGCATGGCACGGCGGCCGCGCTCCCCCGGGTGACGGCCTTCCAGGACGGCCCAGAAGCGGTTGTGGGGAAACTCCGAGGCGGAGTGTGGTTGGGGCATGATCATACCGCCGTGATCGTGGTGTGGGCCGAGGTCGTCGTCGTCGCGTGGAGGCCGCCGCCCGCCGGATCAGTTGCCGAAGCGTGTCGTGATTTCGCGGCTGAGCTTCTCGCCTTCTTTCACATAACGGCCAATCGCCTCCGTGGCGGAGGCCGTGCAGCCCGTATAGGTGCCCTCGAAGGACCGGTAGCCACGATTGAAGCTGGCAATGAACTGCGCGCGGCGTTCGGGCTCGGGCTTTTCGGCTTCGAGCAGCTTTTCCATCTGCTCGCGCCACCGATTGCCTGTTTCTCCGCACAGGTTGCGCAGGAAGTGAAGTGAACCCAGCACTTCGGCCAGACGCATCAGGCCCGGGTCGAATGGCGCTTCGGCGGCCGCTGAACGAACCGGATCTGCCGGCACAAGCGCCAGAAATGCAATGATGAGATATGAAGCCCGCCGCATAAGTCTCCCGTGCGCATCGAATTTGTCAGCCGCAAGGCGTTTCGCGCGCGGCCCCCAATTGTTCGTGCGTGGCAGCCGTCGCTTCGGGCGACAGGATCTCGCCTGCCGCGGTGAGCACCGTTTCGGTCACCTTCATCGCCCGCATCTCGGCCAGCGTGAAGAAGCCGGCTTCGTCCGCGTCGTCCCCGGCCGTCGGCTCGCCGCCGGCATGGCAGGTGGTGAAGACCTGAAGGTCGTAGTCGGCTTCATTGCCCTCGATGCGGATCGAAAACAGCGGTGTCAGTTGGCCCGCCTCGAGCCCTGTCTCCTCGAACAGCTCGCGCCGCGCCGCCGCCTCGGGCAACTCGCCCTGCTCGACGCGGCCGCCCGGGAACGCGTAAAAGCCCAGCGATGGAGCCCGGCCGCGCCTGACCAGCAGCATGCGGTCTTGCCGCCGCATGGCCACGGAAACGGCATTGACGATCGGTTTGCCGGCCAGTTGCACCTCCGATGATCCCGGCACCCGGGGCAAGCGGCGGCCCGCATCTTGCGGACGGCTGCGCTTGCCCCCACCTTGGCGTCCGAGGTCGAGACAGTCGAGGACAAATGTGCGGACGATTCGCGGTCGAAGCTTCGCCTGAGGCGATTGCCCGACATTTTCTGATCGCCGGGCTGGACGAGTTTCCGCCGCGCTACAACATCGCGCCG
>JAJFMR010000382.1 GCA_020696915.1 Rhizobiaceae bacterium
GCGCCGCCATGACGTCGAAGCGCGGCAGGGTGGTGTCGAACTCCTTGCGAAGACGCTCGCGCAGCTCGCCCTCGATCGTCCGCGAAGCCCTGAGCAGCCTGATCCACAGCCGCAGTCTTTCCTTGCGGCCGGCCGCCACGCCGGGCTCGGCAAGGCTCCCGCTCACCATGTCTCGCCTCCCGAGATGGAGATTGCCTGGCCGGTGATCGATCTTGCATCGTCGCTGCACAGCCACAACACGGAAGCCGCCACCTCTTCAACCTCGATGAAGCGGCGCTGGGGGTTCGAGGCGGCCAGCATTTCACGAACGTCCGCGGGCGTCCGTCCGGTCCGCGCCGCAATGCGACGCTGCGATTCATCGAGCATGCCGGTGTCGACGAAGCCCGGGCAGATGGCATTCACCGTCACGCCGGTCCTCGCCGTCTCCACCGCCAGCGCCCGCATCAGGCCGACCACGCCGTGCTTGGCCGCGACGTAAGGGGCGACGTAGGCATAGCCCTTGAGGCCGGCGGTCGAAGCGATGAAAACGATCCTGCCCTGGCTCCGTCGGAGCATGCCGGCCAATGCCGGCCTCACCGAAATGAAGGCGCCGGTCAGGTTGACGTCGAGGCTGCGCCGCCAGTCACCGACCGAGGTGCGATGGGCCGGCTCGCTCGCCGCCATGCCGGCGTTCGCCACTACGATGTCGAACGGGCCGCGCCTCTTTTCGGCCTCCGCATAGAGGGCGGCGACGGACGCTTCATCGGTCACGTCCGCGGCCAGGCCGAACAGATGGCTGCCTGCCGCGGCAACTTCGGCAAGCGCGGCATGCCGTCGGCCGCAGATCGTCACATCGATCCCGGCGCCGGCCAGCGCCAGCGCGACCGCCTTGCCAATGCCCGATCCGCCGCCAGTCACCAAGGCGTGCCGGAAGGGGATCATGGTTTCGGCCCCGGAGCCGCGCTCCGCTCGGCCAGCCGGTAAAGCTGGTCGCGGCCCGGCAGATAGGGGTCCGGCCAGCTCACCTCGCGGTCGCCGAGTGCGACGGCTGCATGAAGTGTCCAGTATGGATCCGCGAGATGTGGGCGGGCCAGGCAGACGAGGTCGGCGCGCCCGGCCATCAGGATGGAGTTGACATGGTCCGGCTCGAATATGTTGCCGACCGCCATGGTCGCCATTCCCGTCTCGTTGCGGATGCGGTCGGAGAACGGCGTCTGGAACATGCGGCCGTAGACCGGCCGCGCCAGGATCGAGGTCTGCCCGGCCGACACGTCGCAGATGTCGACACCGGCCTCCTGAAGCATGCCAGCGATCGAAACCGCCTCGGCAGGGGTGACGCCATCGTCGCCGACCCAGTCATTGGCGGAGATCCGCATGGAGATCGGCCTTTGCTCAGGCCACACGGCGCGCACTGCATGGAACACTTCCAGCGGAAACCGCATCCTGTTTTCGAGCGAGCCGCCATATTCGTCGCGGCGCCGGTTGGTAAGCGGCGTGATGAAGGACGACAGCAGGTAGCCATGCGCGGCATGGATCTCCAGCATGTCGAAGCCGCAGCGGGCCGCCATCCCGGCGGCGGCGGCGAACTCGTCCCGCACCCGCGCCATGTCGCTCGGGTCCATCGGTCTCGGCACCTGGTTGGCAGGCGACCAGGGGACGGCGGACGCCGCCATGACCGGCCAGTTCCCGGCGTCCAGAGGCGCATCGCTCGCCTGCCAGCCGAGCTGGGTCGAGCCCTTCGGCCCGGAATGGCCGATCTGCGCACAGATCTTCGCCGGCGTCTCGGCGTGCACGAAACGGACCAGCCGCCGCCACGCTGCTTCATGCTCGGGAGCGTAGAAGCCGGCGCAGCCAGGCGTGATGCGCCCTTCCGCGCTGACGCATGTCATCTCGATGTGGAGCAGGCCGGCGCCGCCCTTGGCGCGTTCGGCATAGTGGGCGAAGTGCCAGTCGGTGGGGCAGCCGTCGACCGCCTTGTACTGCGCCATCGGCGAGACGACGACGCGGTTGGCAAGCCGCAGTCCGCGCAGCACGAAGGGCGCAAACATCGGCGCTCGCCGTACATTGCCGGTGCTGCCGGCCCGGCGGTGGAACCAGGCCTCGGCGCCGCCGAGCCATTCGGGATCGCGGAGCCTGAGATTCTCGTGGCTGATCCGCTGCGAGCGCGTCAGCAGCGAATAATTGAACTGGACCGGATCGAGATCCAGATAACGCTCGACGTCCTCGAACCATTCCATGGAGTTGCGGGCCGCCGACTGCAGTTTGAGAACTTCGGTCCGGCGGGCGCTCTCATACTTGCCGAAGGCGGCAGCGAGGTCCGGCTCAGAATGCACGCAGTCGGCCAGCGCCGCCGCGCTTTCCAGCGCCAGCTTGGTCCCGGAGCCAATGGAGAAATGGGCGCTTGCGGCAGCGTCGCCCAGCAGCGTCAGATTGCCGTGCGACCAGCGATCGCAGAGCACGCGCGGAAAATTGATCCACGCCGAGCCCCGCATGTGACCGGCATTCGACATCAGTCCGTGGCCACCGAGATGGCCGGCAAAAATCCGTTCGCAGGTGGCGATCGACTCTTGCCTGCTCATCTCGCCGAAACCGAAATTCTCCCAGGTCGCCTGGCTGCACTCGACGATGAAGGTCGCCGTATTCGGTTCGAACTGGTAGGCATGCGCCCAGATCCAGCCGTGGAGGGTCTTCTCGAAGATGAACGTGAAGGCATCATCGAACTTCTGGCTGGTGCCCAGCCAGACGAATTTGCACTTGCGCACGTCGATGTCGGGGCTGAACACGTCCGCGAAGGCAGCCCGGGAGCGGGAATTCAGGCCGTCTGCGGCAACCACGAGGTCGTGGGTTGCCATGAAAGGCTTCGGATCCGCGGCCTCGGTCCGGTAGACGAGGTCGACGCCGAGCTCGCTGGCGCGCTGTTGCAGCAGGAGGAGCAGGCGCTTTCGTCCGATCCCGCAAAAGCCGTGGCCGGTTGATACGGTGCGCACACCCTGGTGACAGACGGCAATGTCGTCCCAATAGGCGAAGTTGCTCCTGATCCAGTCGGCGCTGACCGGATCGTTGGTGGCGAGATTGTCGAGGGTCTCCGCCGAAAGCACCACGCCCCAGCCGAACGTATCGTCCGCCCGGTTACGCTCGATCACGGTCACCTCGTGACCGGGGTCGCGCAGCTTCATGGAAATGGCGAAATAGAGGCCGGCGGGTCCGCCGCCGAGAACCGCAACCTTCATCCTGGCGATCTCCACATCGCGGCCGCCAGCATGTCACACGGGGAGAATTGCTTCAAGCTTGAACGTTCAACATTGAAATAGCCGCGCCGTGCTCAAGTCCTTGGGAAGCCCCAAGGCACCTCCTGCGCACCTGACGACAATCGATGTTTGACAGTAAGCGAAGCCCGGCGCCAATGCGGCACCCGTGCTCGCGAAGCGCCGGCCGCTCAGGCGAGGCTATCGATCTCTTCGTCGGAAAGGTTCTGCGGCACGACGGTCACCGGAATCGGGAAAGCCGCGCCCTTGCCGGCGATCGAGGCGAC
>JAJFMR010000046.1 GCA_020696915.1 Rhizobiaceae bacterium
TATGGCGACATCAGGGGCGCCGGTGACGGGCTGTTCCGCGACGATACCCGCGTGCTCTCGCATTTCCGCCTGCTCATCGGCGGCAAATCCCCGTCGCTGCTCGGCACCTCGCTCAGCCAGGACAACATCGTGTTCACGGCAAGTCTGACCAACCTGCCGCTGACCGAGGCCGGCGGCGGCTCGACCCGGCAGGGCGTCATCTACATCGAGAGATCGCGCCTGCTTTGGGACGACCACATGTACGAAAGGCTGAGACTGACAAATTACGGCGCGCAGGATGCGCTGCTGCCGTTGTCGCTGCGTTTCGAGGCCGACTTTCGCGACATGTTCGAGGTGCGGGGGTCGCTACGCAGCCAGCGCGGCCGCGCCTACGACGCCGAGCCCTTTGCGACCGGCGTGACCCTCTCCTACGAGGGCCTGGACCAACTCGTGCGCCGTTCCACAATCTCGTTTTCCATACCGCCGCAGCGGGTGCTGCCCGATGCCGCCGAGTTCGAGTTGCGACTGCCCAGACGCAGCAAGCAGTCGCTGTTCATCGAAGTCGGCGCCGCGCCGACCGAGCCCAGTCGCGAGCGTTTTCGGTCAGCCGCCGCGCGTGCCCGCTGGGCGATGCGCCGCACGCGCCGCCATGGCGGCACGGTTCACAGTTCGGGCCGGGTTTTCAACGACTGGCTGTCGAGGGCGCGCGCCGACATCGCGCTGCTGACTACCGATCTGCCGACCGGACCCTACCCTTACGCCGGCATACCATGGTTCTCGACTGCCTTTGGTCGCGACGGAGTCATTTCAGCCCTGCAGATGCTGACGCTCGATCCGGGACTCGCCCGTGGCGTGCTGTCCTTCCTGGCCGAGCACCAGGCGACCGAGACCTCGCCGTTCAGCGACTCCCAGCCGGGAAAGATCATGCACGAAACGCGCAAGGGCGAGATGGCGCTGCTGAGGGAATTGCCGTTCGGCCGCTATTATGGCGGCGTCGACACAACTCCGCTCTACGTCTATCTCGCCTCCTCCTATGCTGCCCGGACCGGCGACATGGATTTCATCGATGCGCTGTGGCCTTCGCTCAGCGCGGCCGCGGACTGGATGGAAGAAGCGGGACGGGAGAGCGGCTTCGTCACCTATCAGCGCGGGGCGGAGTCGGGGCTCTCCAACCAGGGTTGGAAGGACAGCTTCGATTCCGTATTCCATGCCGACGGCCGGATCCCCAAGGGGCCCATCGCGCTCGTCGAGGTTCAGGGTTACGTCTATGCCGCCTATCGGGGCCTCGCCGAACTTGCCGCGCGGCGCGGCGAGGCCGAGCGGACGGCGCAATGGTCGGCCAGCGCCGAGAAGATGCGCGAGGCGGTGGAAACGCATTTCTGGATGGAGGACAAGGGCTTCTATGCTCTCGCCATAGACGGTGAAGGCTTGGCCTGCCGGGTCCGCACGTCGAATGCGGGGCATCTCCTCTATGTCGGACTGCCATCGCCGGAGCGGGCGCAATATGTGATCGAAGCGCTGCTCTCCGCGAATTTTCGGTCCGGCTGGGGGCTCAGGACGCTTGCCGATGACGAGATCCTGTTCAACCCGATGTCCTATCACAATGGCTCGACATGGCCGCACGACACGGCGATCTGCGCCACCGGTCTCGCGCGCTACGGCGAACGCGACAGCGTGGTGAGGCTGCTCAGCGGCACCTTTGAGGCGGCGGTTCATTTCAACATGCGGCTGCCGGAGCTGTTTTGCGGCTTCGCCCGGTCAGCCGGCGAAGCACCGGTCGCCTATCCTGTCGCCTGCCTGCCGCAGGCCTGGTCGTCGGGATCGGTGTTCATGCTCATGCAGTCCTGCCTTGGGCTGGACATAGACGGGTTCGGCCAGGAAATCCGGGTGACCCGCCCGCGGCTGCCGATCGGCATCGACCACCTCACCATTCGGCATCTCAGGGTGGGCGACGCCCGGGTCGACATCTCGTTCCAGCGGCTGGGCGAGCGCGTCGCTGCCTATGTAGAAGCGCCTTATGAAGGCCTGGTGCCGCTCACCGTAAGATCGTGACACGTGGCCGTGAGCGGTCGCCAACGGCGCGAAGCGTGGCGGTCGCGCCGAAAAAAGGGTGAAGCCGCCCCTTCGACAATCCTCACTCTGGGGCGGGCCGCCGTTCCTGGCCCAGGAGAGGGTTGCCATTCGCCCACTGTCTCGCCTTTTCACGGGGCGCGCGCGGCGCGACTCGCGTACGGAACATCCCCGCGCCAGAGGCGTTTGGCATGAACTATGCGTGTCGCCCCGCGGCGAGACGGTGCAGTGCAGTACCCCTCTCTTGAGCTTCACCCGATGAGTCCTGATTTCCAGATTGTGAGTGTGTTCGGCCTCTGGGGGCCAATCTTCGCCAGCCTCGTCCTCTCCCTGTTGGCGTTCCTGCTTTCCGTCCTCGTCTTCCTCCGCCGGCAAAGGCCAGCACAAGCCGCACCAGCCGCCGAGCCACCGATGGCGGCCGAGCCGCCGCGGCAATTGCTGCAGGAATCGCGAAGGAACAGAGGCACCGTGGACGATCCGCTGGTTTCGTGGACCCCGGAGACGCTGCGGCGAATACTGGCCGCCGAACTGCCCGACGAGCAGGTCATTCTGGTCTCGAACCGAGAGCCCTACATCCACAATCTCGGACCGGACGGCAACGTCAAGCTGATCGTTCCGGCCAGCGGCCTCGTGTCGGCGCTGGAACCGGTGACCCGCGCCTGCGCGGGAACGTGGATCGCTCATGGTGGCGGGTCCGCCGACAGGCTGACGGTCGACGAGCACGACCGCATCCAGGTGCCGCCCAACAATCCGTCCTATACGCTGCGACGCGTCTGGCTGAGCGAAGAGGAGCTGCAGGGCTACTATCTTGGGTTTGCCAATGACGGTCTCTGGCCGCTGTGTCACATCGTCTTCACGCGGCCGATATTCCGCGCTTCCGACTGGGAGGCCTACAAGGCAGTAAATCAGAAATTCGCCGACATCGTCGTCGAGGAGGCTCGTAATGAACGCCCGATCGTCCTCGTCCAGGATTATCACTTCGCCCTGTTGCCGCGCATGGTGCGCGAGCGCCTGCCGGAGGCGACGATCATCACCTTCTGGCACATCCCGTGGCCCAACTCGGAAGTGTTTTCCATCTGCCCGTGGCGGGAGCAGATTCTCGACGGACTGCTCGGATCCTCGATCGTCGGCTTCCACATCCAGTTCCACTGCAACAACTTCACTGAAAGCGTCGACCGGTTCCTGGAAAGCCGCATCGAGCGGGAGCATTCCTCGATTACCTATGGTGGCCAGACGACGCTGGTCCATTCCTATCCGATCTCGATCGAGTGGCCGCCGGCGAAGCTTGCTACCCAGCTGCCGGCAGCCGAGTGCCGCAAGCAGATCTTCGATGAGTTTGGCCTTTCGCCCGACATCAAGCTGATGGTCGGCGTCGAGCGGCTCGACTACACCAAAGGGATCATCGACCGCTTCGTCGCGTTGGGCCAGATGTTCGAGCATCATCCCGAATGGATCGGCAGGATGGCGTTCGTGCAGATCGCCGCGCCGAGCCGCGGCACGCTGCCCGCCTACCGGATTTTGCACGAGGAATGCCTGGCCTTCGTCGACGATTTCAACCGCCGTTTCGGCAGTGCCACCTACAAGCCGATCATCATGCTCGACGAGCATCATGACCAGGATTCGATCTATTGCACCTATCGGGCCGCCGATGTTTGCGTGGTCAGCAGCCTGCACGACGGCATGAACCTGGTGGCCAAGGAGTTCGTCGCTGCCCGTGACGACGAGCAGGGCGTGCTCATTCTCAGCACTTTCGCCGGGGCTTCGCGCGAACTTCTGGAAGCGCTGATCGTCAATCCCTATGATGCGACGGGAATGGGCGAGGCAATGCACCGGGCCCTGACAATGCCTGAGGAGGAGCAGCGCGAGCGCATGCGGCGGATGCGCGAAGTTGTCCGTGACAACAACGTCTATCGCTGGGCCGGCTCGATGCTTCAGGACGCCGCAAGGCTCCGCAGGCGCAGCCAGATACCTGCCGACGTGCAGCCGGCCGAGCCGCAGGCGACGGCAGACAACGTCGTGCGAATGTTCGAGCGAAAGCTGGCGAGATAGCGCAACGGGCGCTGCCTGCCGTAACAGCAGGGGCCTGCCCGTCAGTCGGCGGCGTTGTCGTTCCTGGCGACCCGCACCTTGGCGGCGATCGGCCCGGTGTCGCCCATTTCCTCGACGTAATGGACCTCGTCCCCACGTTTCAGGCTGTCGAAATCGCCGCTGAGCAATCCGTTCCGGTGAAAATAGAGCAGCCCGCCCTCCTTGGTCATCAGGAACCCGTAATCCTCCTCCGGGTGCAGTTCGGCGACCTGGCCGAGGAACTGGTTGCGGACGTCGTGGTGTCCGGCCTTGGTCCGGCCGCCGAGCTGGCGCTTGTATTCGATTAGCATCTGCTCGGCGGTGGTGAATGCGTCCGAGATCGCATTGCGCAGGTCCGGATTTTGGAAGCGTTTCTGCAACCGGTCCGGCTCGTAGGCCACGACGAGATCATCATGACCGGGAACGCTCATCTCGATGCGCACCACCGGCGGTATGTTCCCCTCGACGTTGCTGGCACGCTGGTCGACGCGAACCCTGCACCCGGTGAGGCCGTCATAGAGCTTTTCCAGCCTGTCGATCCGCGACCGGATTTCGTCTTCGGCCCAGGCGGGCTTGTCCGCCTTGTGGAATGCGATCTCGGGCGGGAATTCCATATCTTTCTCCTTTCGGTCTCGCCGGAAGCCTCGCCTTGGGCGGCGCTCTGCGGCAACCGGTGGTGGCTGGAGAACGACCCTCGCGAGCTTTCGGTTCCGGGGACAGGTAAGCGAGGGCGCCCTATTGCGGCTTGCCGGTCGCCGGGTTGATGTTGATCTCGACCTTGGCCTTGTCCGAGGTGAAATAGATCACCCTGTAGAAGCCGTCTTCATCCCAGTCGATCTCGCTGATGTAGCGGAACTGGTCCCGGGTCTCGATCGCCCCGACGATCTCGGAAAGCTTGATGGCGTTTTCCGGCGGAATCGGCGGGGCCTCGGACTGTGTGTGTGCAGGGCCGGCGAAGAGCAGCGCGGCGAGCGCCGGAACGAGCAGTCGAAGAGGCATGGAGGTTCCTTTCGGATGCCGCCGGATTGCGGCCTTCACACCTGGAACGATCAATCCTTCGCATGGGTTCCGGAGTGCTGCGACCTGCGCCGCACGGCCTTGCCCTGACCGGGGGACAGACTCCATATAGGATCTGGAAACCGGCGCCGCGGCGGCCGATCGGGAGAGATCATGACCCAATTGTCCATCCTTGAGCTTGTCCGCGTCAGCGAGGCGACCGACGCGCGTGGCGCCCTCGACAATGCCCGCGACGTCGCGCGGCATGCAGAGAACTGGGGCTACCGCCGTATCTGGGTGGCCGAACACCACAACATGCCTGGGATCGCGAGTGCGGCAACGTCCGTCGTGCTCGCCCATATCGCGGCCGGGACGGATCGAATCCGGGTCGGTGCGGGCGGCATCATGCTGCCCAATCACGCGCCCTATGTCATCGCCGAGCAGTTCGGCACGCTGGAACGGCTGTTTCCCGGCCGTATCGACCTGGGGCTCGGCCGCGCTCCGGGCACCGACCAGCTGACGCTGAGGGCCCTGCGCCGCTCGCCCGAATCTGCCGAGCATTTTCCTGAGGACGTGCTGGAGCTGCAGGCCTACCTCGCGGCGGCTGCTCCCGACCAGCGCATCCAGGCGGTGCCCGCAGCCGGAACGGAGGTGCCGCTGTGGATTCTGGGCTCGAGCAATTTTGGCGCCATGCTGGCAGCCGAACTGGGGCTGCCCTACGCCTTCGCGTCGCATTTCGCGCCCGATCTCCTGATGCCGGCGCTGGCGCTCTACCGCAGCCGGTTCAAGCCGTCGAAACAGCTCCACCGCCCGTTTGCGATGGTCGGCGTCAATGTCATCGCGGCGCCGACCGATGCCGAGGCGAGGCGGCTGGCAACTACCCAGCAGATGTCGTTTGCTGGGATTTTCCGCGGCGCGCGGGGGCTCAGTCAGCCGCCTGTCGACGACATCGAGACCTGGTGGTCGCCGGTCGAGAAGGCGCAGGTGATGCGCATGCTCGCCCGGTCCATCGTCGGCTCGCCGGCAACCGTCAGGGCAGGCATCGATGCGCTGCTTGCCGAGACCGGGGCAGACGAGCTCATCGTCGTGTCCGATGTCTACGAGCACAAGCTCCGCCTCAGATCCTTCGAGCTCATCGCGGAAGCTGCCGGCATCGGCGCGGGCAACCGTTTCGCAGCGGCGGAGGCTGGCTGAACCGATGGCTTCCCTCTACGATATTCCCCTGGTCCGCCTCGACGGAACGCCCTCTTCGCTGGCCGAGCATGCCGGCAAGGTGCTTCTCATCGTCAACGTCGCGTCGCGATGCGGGCTGACGCCGCAATATGAGGGGCTGGAGAACCTCTATCGGTCCTATCGTGACAGCGGCCTGGTGGTGCTCGGTTTCCCGGCCAACGATTTCGCCGGGCAGGAACCCGGGACCGACGAGGAGATCGGGCAGTTCTGCCGGTCCGTCTACGGTGTCGACTTTCCGATGTTCGCCAAGATCGCGGTCGGCGGCGCGGACCGTCATCCGCTCTACGCCGCGTTGATCGCCGCGCAGCCCGAGGCGGCCTTCAAAAAGGACAGCAAGCTTCGATCGAGGCTCGCCGGAGGTGGAGGGGAAGCGGGCGCCATTCACTGGAACTTCGAGAAGTTTCTGGTCGGCCGCGACGGCTTCGTGGTTGCCCGCTTCGCGCCGGATACCGCGCCCGAGGACGAGGCCATCCGGAGCGCCATCGAAGCCGCGCTCGCCGCCTGATGCCTGGAAACGGATCGGCGTCGGGCCTGTATGCGGCGCAATGAGAATCAGGCAATCAGGCCAAGATAACGGTCGAGCAGGGTATGGTCGGCGGCGAGATCGGCGGAGCGGGCGCGATGCACGATCATGCCGCGCTCCATCACCATTGCGTCGCTGGTGAGGGCCAGCGCCAGCTCGGCCCGCTGTTCGACCAGGACGATCGCCATGCTGCCGTCGGCGGCCATGCGGCGCACGGCGCCGGTCAGTTCCTCGACGATGATCGGCGCCAGGCCTTCGAGCGGCTCGTCGAGTAGCAGCACCGCGGGATTGGTCATCAGGGTGCGGGCAATCGTCAGCATCTGCTGCTCGCCTCCGGAAAGGTGGTTGCCCATGTTGCCGCGCCGCTCCTCGAGCCGCGGAAAGAGCGCGTATATGGCTGCGATGTCCCACCTGCCCGGCCGGTGGGCCACCTGAAGGTTTTCCTCGACGCTGAGCGAGGGGAAGATGTCGCGCTCCTGCGGCACCCAGCCGAGGCCCAGGCGGGAGCGGTGGTGCGGCGGCAGCCGCGAAACGTCGCGTCCGGCCATATGGATGGAGCCGCGTCCCAGATGGACGAAGCCCATCGCGGTGAGCAGGAGCGTCGTCTTGCCCGCGCCGTTGCGGCCAAGCACCGCCAGGCTGCCATTCGCCGGCAGAGCAAGCGAGACGCCATCGAGCACCACGGCTTCGCCGTAGCCGGCGCGCACGTCGCGGAATTCGAGCAGCGGCTCAGCCATGGGCAGCCTGCCCGAGATAGACCTCGCGCACGCGCGGGTCTGTCCTCACCACCTCCGGCTCGGCTTCAAGCAGCACGGCGCCGGCGACCAGCACGATGATCCGCGAGGCAAAGCTGAAAACGATATCCATGTCGTGCTCGATGAACAGCACCGAGATGTCCTCCGGCAACCCGGCTATGACGCTGAACAGCATGGCGCTTTCGTCCTTGGGCACCCCGGCCGCGGGCTCGTCGAGCAGCAGCACCTTCGGCCTGGTGGCGAGCGCCAGGGCGATTTCGAGCAGTCTTTGCTGGCCGTAGGGCAGGGTGCGCGTCGTCCGCGTCGCGACGTCGGCGAGCCGCAGCCCGCGCAAGATCTCGAAACCTTCCTCGATCGCCGCCTTGTGGGCGGCGAGCGGCCGCCAAAACTGGCCGGCGACGCGCTCGCGCTCCGCGATCGCCAGCGTGACCGCCTCTATGGGCGTGAGATCGGGAAACAGCGTGTTGATCTGGAAGGTTCGGGTCAGGCCATGCTGGACGCGCCCGGCGGTGGGCATTGCGGTGATATCCCTGCCGGCGAGCGCGATGGACCCGGAATCGGGCCGCATCTGCCCGGTGATCAGGTTGATCAGTGTCGTCTTTCCGGCGCCGTTCGGCCCGATCAGCGCGTATCTGGCGCCGCGCGGCAGTTCGAGCGTGACGCCTCGGGTGACCTTGAGCGAGCCAAACCGCTTTTCGAGCGCTTCCGTGCGGAGCACGACCTCTGCCGCGGACATCAGTCGCGCTTGCCCGCCAGCCGCGCCAGGCCCCCCAGTATTCCGCTCGGCATGACCAGCACGACGACCATCAGCAGCACTCCGATCCAGAAGTACCAGTATTGCGGATTGATGCCGGCGAGCTGGTCGCGCGCTACCAGGAAGATGATCGCTCCGACAATGCCGCCGTAGAGCCGGCCGGTGCCGCCGAGAATCAACATGACGACGACGTCGGCGGAGCGCTGGAAGCTCAGCACGTCCAGGGACACCGTGTCGGTGGTCTGCGTGAGCAGGGCGCCCGCCGCGCCGGCAATCGCCGCCGAGATCGCATAGACGGTCTGCAGGTGAGCACGGTAGTCGGACCCGATCGCCGGCATGCGCCTGACATTCTCCCGTATGCCGCGCAGCGCCAGGCCAAAAGAGGAATGGACCATCCTGCGGCAGACCATCACGCCGATGAACAGCCCCGCCAGCGCGTAGGAATAGGCGGTTTTTCCCCAGAGGTCGAATTCGAACGCGCCGAACAGCGGCCAAGTGTCGACGCCCTGCAGGCCGTCGGTGCCGCCGGTCAGCCAGCTCATGGCATTGGCGAGCTCGTAGCTAAGTATGCCCAGGCCGAGCGTGATCATGATGAGCGCCAGATGCTGGACGCGCACGATGATGAAGCTTGCGACATAGCCGACCAGCCCGGCGAAGACGCCGGCCATGACCAGGCCGCTCAGCGGCTCGCCCCACCCCGCCTTGCTGATCAGGCCGGCCGCGTAGGCGCCGAGCCCGAAGAACATCGCATGGCCGAGGGTGACGATGCCCGCATAGCCGAGCACGAGATCGACCGAGACCGCGAACAGCGCGGCAATCGCAATCTGGCTGGCCAGCGTCAGATAGGCCGGAAAAAGAAAGAACGGCAACAGCGCAGCCAGCCAGAAGGCAATCTCCACGATGCTCCAGCGGCTGCGCTGCTTCAGCCAGAGCCGCGGATCGGGGGAGTTGCGGGCGATTTCCGACATGGCTGGTTCAGCGCCGCCCAAGCAGGCCGAGCGGCCTCATGAAAAGGATCGCCACCATGATAAGGTAGATGAGGAAAGAACCGATCTCGGGCACGAAATACTTGCCGGCGACGTCGCCGATGCCGAGCAGCGTCGCGCCGAGGAACGAGCCGGCCACGGAGCCAAGTCCGCCGACGGACACGACGATCAGGACATAGACCAGGAAATGGAAGCCGAAGGAGGGATCCAGACCGACGATCTCGATCGCCAGCGCGCCGCCGAGGCCGGCAAGGCCGCTGCCCACCGCGAAGGTCACTGCGAAAATCCGGTCGACGTCGAGCCCCAGCCCCTGGGCGACCCGCTGGTTGTCGACGGCGGCGCGCACCTGCGCGCCAAAGCGCGTGCGTTCCAGTCCGAAGACCAGGAGCGCAGTGATCGCCAGCGCCACGGCGACGAGGAACATCCGGTAGGCGCCGAGGCGCATCCCGGCAATCTCGACCGAGCCGCGCAGCCAGGAGGGCAGCTGGATAGGCTGCTGCCCGGTGCCGAAGAGGTAGGTGGCGGTAGCCGCTGCCACGAAGACGAGTCCGATGGTGAACAGCACCTGATTGAGCTCGCCGGCCTGATAGAGCCGGCGAAACAGCGTCCGTTCGAAGATCACGCTGACTGCCGCGGCGGCAAGGAAGGCGAGCGGCAATGAGGCCACGAAGGGCAGGCCCAGCTGGCGCATTGCAGTCACGGCGACATAGCCGCCCAGCATTCCGAACGCGCAATGCGCCAGGTTGATGAAATTCATCAGTCCGAGCGTCACCGACAGGCCCACCGACAGCACGAAAAGAAGCATTCCGAAGGCGAAGCCGTCGAACAGCACGATGGCGATCTGGCCGATCATGATCCCCCTTCGCCGTTCGGTATCGGACCGCCCTGCCGCCGGCACCGATACCACGAAGCGGCGCGGCCGGCGCAGTCCTCGTGCGGCGGGCTTGCCTACTTGGCCTGGCCGTGCAGCGGATCCTTGACGTCGGGGATCTCCTCGACGATGACGTTCTGCAGCTTGCCGTCGACCTCCTGGACTTCGCGGATGTAGATCGTCTGGATCGTGTCGCGGGTTTCGGGATCGATCGACATCGGTCCGCGCGGACTGGTCCAGCTCATGCCCTTGGCCGCCTCCACCAGCGCGTCCCCGGCAGCGTCGCCATTGGTCTTCTTCAGGGCCTCGTAGATGAGGTGCATGCCGTCGTAGCCGCCGATCGAGAACAGGTCGGGGCTGCGTCCGCCATTGGCGTCGCGATAGGCCTTCACGAATTCCGTGTTGAGGGGATCGTCGCGCTCGAGCGTGTAATGAAAGGCGGTAATGATGCCCTTCGCCGTGTCGCCCATGCTTTCCAGCGCCTCCGGGTGGGTCAGTTCGCCCTGCGCCAGGATCTTGGTGGCGGGCGGCGTAAGGCCGCGCTCCGCCAGCGCCTTGCCGATTGCCGCCGGCTGCGCGCCTCCGGGAATGAAGATGTAGACGGCTTCCGGACTGGCATCCTTGACGCGTTGCACGAAGGCCGAGAAATCGGGGTTGGCGACCGGCGTCTTGTCGGCGCCGACGATCTTGCCGCCGGCCTCGGTGAAGCCCTTGGCGAACGAGCTTTCGGCGTCATGCCCCGGGCCGTAATCGGCGACCAGCGTATAGGCTTCCTTGACGCCGCTCTTCTCGAAGGCCCATTTGCCGAAGGCGTAGTTGACCTGCGGGATGGTCAGCGAGGTGCGCACGATATAGGGCGACTTCTCGGTGACGACCGAGGTTGCGGCGTTCATCACCACCATCAGCTTCTTGGCCTCGGTGGCGACGTCGGCCGCACCCAGCGCCTCCGGCGTCAGCGCGAATCCGGCAAGTATGTCGACCTCGTCGCGCACCACCAGTTCCTGCGCCAGGCGCTTGGCAACGTCGGGCGCCGGGCCCCCGGTATCCTTGCGAATGATCTCTATCTTCTTGCCGGCCACCTCGTCGCCGTTCTGCTGCATGTAGAGCTTGATGCCGGCATCGAGCTGCGCGCCGGCGTCCGCGAAAGGGCCGGAAAACGGCAGGATCACGCCGACCTTCAACGTTTCCTGCGCCGATGCTGCGGCCGACCAGGCGAGGCCAATGCCGAAAACCGCCGCTGCCAGAGTTTTACCCGACATGAAAGAACTCCTCCCGTTGCGCCGCTGGGCGGTGGTGAGAGCCCGCCTCGGCAATTGCACCTTGATGTATACAGCTGTTGCCCTGCAAGCCAAGTGGTTTGGCGCAAAAATGCCCGCCCGCGTACGGCAGGAAGGACGAATGGCCACGCGAGGCCCGACCATCTTCCGTTGCGCCAAACCACTCATGCGGCACACTGCCGGACCAAGACGGGAACGCCTTGACACGGCAACACCGGCAAGAGACTGTATACAGACTGCATGCAATCGCGGGAGAAGAGGCGGCGGCAATGGACCTGTCGACGGAACTGCGGGAGAGCGAAAGTACGGAGGGGACCCGCTCACAGGCGGTCAGGGCGCTGCTGTCGATCCGCGAACTGATCCTCGAAGGCGTACTGCCCCCGGGCAAGCGCATTTCTGAGCTTTCCGTCGCCGGCCGCACCGGCATATCCCGGACCCCGATACGCGCCGCCCTGCAGCGGCTTGCCGAGGAGGGGCTCGTCGAAACCATTCCCTCCGGCGGCTTTGCGGTCAGTTCGTTCTCGCAGCAGGACGTTTTCGACGCCATCGAGATCCGCGGTGTGCTCGAAGGGCTCGCTGCCCGGCTTGCCGCCGAGCGCGGCTCCGTCGCCAGGCTTGGACCGCTCCAGGACTGCCTGGCCGAGCTCGATCAGGTGGTCGAGCGGGCAGTCGCCAGCGAAGACGGTTTCTCAGGCTATGTCGGCGCCAATGCGCGGCTGCACGCGCTGATCGTCGACCTTGCCGAAAGCGCCGTCCTCAGGCGGCAGATCGAGCGGGCCGCAGCGCTGCCCTTCGCATCGCCGAGCGGGTTCGTGATGGCGCAGGCAGTGATGCCGGAATCGCGCCGGATCCTGCTCGTTGCGCAGGATCAGCATCGCTGCGTCGTCGAGGCGATCGCCAGCCGGCAGGGCGCCCGGGCCGAGGCGATCATGCAGGAGCATGCGCGCCTCGCCGGACGCAATCTGCGGCTGGCGCTGAGCCACGAGACGGCGTTGCGACAGGTGCCTGGAGGCACTCTCATCCGTAC
>JAJFMR010000383.1 GCA_020696915.1 Rhizobiaceae bacterium
AGCTCAGCATGTAGCGCCGCACGGCGGTCGCTCCGGCGCCATGCTTCTGGCTGGTTCGAACAGGACGTCAGGGTCCGCGTCGGCATTGAAACTGCAACGGCACGAAAGGGTCTTTGCTTCTTCTACGACCGCAGCGATCGCGTTCGTTTCCCCCGGGTAAAATAAGTCGGACCTTTGCGTGGGACTTTGGGCCCATTTGGTACATCTAAAGTCTCTGTTGCACGACCGGGAACGCGTTCACATTCGCCGTGGGGTAACCCCCCGCAACTGGCTGACGGCTCGCACGATTCCCCCCCGCCCGCGAACCGTCGGCCAGTTGCTATTCCGGCAGATGCGATCTCTCTCCCCCCTGCGGCCGGCCTACATGGACGCGCTGGCCTTATTGCTGGCCTCCTTCTCGAGCCGCTCCAGTTCCTGCCTGATCTTGTCCGGATCCTCGTGCTCGAGCCCCACGACGTCGTTTCGCGTCTCTCGGAGTGCGACCACGATCTCGTCGAGCTTCGCGTGGATTGCCGCCGTATCGCGATATCCCTGGATCAGCACCACGCCGGTGATCACGATTGCCGCGACCGAGAGGGCGTAGGTGACGACCTCGGTCAAGCCGAACGGCACCAGCGCCGTGGAGACGGCCATCGCCGCGATGACGAAAAAGAAGCCTGGCGGTTTCGATAAAAATTCCGCAAGCGCGAAGAGGAGCCGGTTCATTCCACTCATTCCATCCAGGGCGGGACTCAGGCTGGCCGCATGGTAGAAGCAAACGCCCGACGACCGCAATCTTGCTACAACACCCAGGTATCCGGCTAAAGGCGTTGCCTCCGCGACTGACTGGAGGCTCCCGGCATAGCGCCGGTCGATGTACTCCCTCGGTGGGGTCGCATTTCGAAGCGGAATGCCCAATAAGGAGAACGAGCGACCGACTGAGGGGTGCCCGATGGCTGGAACTTCGATCGACCACGCGTTCACCGCGAAGAGCCCGCTTGGCCGGTCGAGCGATCCAACCTATGCCGGGGCCCTGTCCTTCATGCGCCGAAAATATTCAAAGAACGTGAAGGGCGCGGACGCGGTGGTCTGGGGGATTCCGTTCGACGCCGCCGTCACCAACCGGCCGGGCGCCCGATTCGGCCCGCAGGCCATACGCCGGGCCGCGGCGATCTTCGATTCAGACCCGCAATATCCATTCAATCGCGACCTTTTCGAGCAGCTTGCGGTCATTGACTACGGTGATTGCCTGCTCGACGTGGGCAATCACCAGAAGACGCCCGGCACGATCGAACGCGAGGCCGCCAGGATCCTGAAAACCGGAGCCTTCCTGGTGTCGCTGGGCGGCGATCACTTCGTTACCCTGCCGTTGCTCAGGGCCCATGCGGCACTTCACGGGCCGCTGGCCCTGGTGCAATTCGACGCCCATCAGGATACCTGGCACGACGACGGACGGCGCATCGACCACGGGTCCTTTGTCGGACGGGCCGTGAAAGAAGGCATCGTCGATCCCGACCGTTCGATCCAGGTCGGCATCCGGACGCATGCGCCGGCCGATTTCGGCATCCGCATCCTCTACGCCCACGAAATCGAGGAGATGCGGGCAGTCGACATCGCCAACGCGATCGCCGAACGGACAGCCGGCCGCAAGACCTATGTCACATTCGATATCGACTGCCTCGACCCGGCTTTCGCGCCGGGCACCGGAACGCCGGTAGCGGGAGGCCCCTCCTCGGCCAAGGTCCTCTCGGTTCTCCGGCAGATGGCACAGGTCGATATCGTCGGCGCCGATGTCGTCGAGGTTGCGCCGGCCTACGACCATGCCGATATTACGGCGATCGCCGCGGCGACCGTGGCCATGCACTATCTCGGGCTGGCGGCCGAACGAAAGGCCCGCGAGACCGGCTGAGAGGCACCTCGCAACATCACACGAGGAATCCGATGCAACGCATTGTGCGGCAACAACTTTGAACTCCAGGAACTTTCATGAAACCGAAGATCTTCATTGACGGCGAGCACGGAACGACGGGCCTGCAGATAAGGGCACGACTCAACGGACGCGGTGACATCGAGGTCATTTCGGTTCCCACCGGGCGGCGCAAGGATCCGGCGGCGCGCGCCGAATTCCTGCGTGAGGCCGACATCGCCATACTGTGCCTGCCGGACGACGCCGCCAGGGAAAGCGTCGATCTGATCGGCGATGCCGGCACGAGGGTGATCGACGCATCCACCGCGCACCGTGTCGCCGAGACCTGGACCTATGGCTTTCCCGAGATGGATCGGGGCCAGGCGAAAGCCATCTCCCGCGCTGCCCGGGTCGCCAATCCCGGTTGCTGGCCCCAAGGGCCGATCGCGACGCTGCGCCCGCTGATCGCCGCCGGCCTCATCCCGTCCGACTATCCGGTGACGGTCAACGGCATCTCCGGCTATTCGGGCGGCGGGCGGGCAATGGTGGAGGACTACGAGGCAAAGGGCGACGACTCTCCCGAATTCCTGCCCTACGGACTGACCCTGCAGCACAAGCACGTGCCGGAGCTCAGGCTTTATTCCGGACTGGCGCGCGACCCGCTCATGCAGCCGGTGGTAGGCGACTTCGCACAAGGCATGCTGACGGCCGTTCCGCTGCAGCTCGGCACGCTCGACCGCGTGCCGACGGGCGCAGAGCTGCATGCAGCGCTTGCCGACCACTATGCCGGCCTCGACGATTCCGTGGTCGAGGTGGCGCCCTATGCCGCCGTCGAACGCACGCCGGACCTCGATCCGGAAACCTACAACGGCACCAACCGCATGCGGCTCCACGTATTCGCCAATGACAAGCGGGCACAGGCCCTGCTGGTGGCCGTCTACGACAATCTCGGCAAGGGTGCGTCGGGTGCCGCAGTCCAGAACATGGACCTGATGCTGGGACTGTCCGGCTGATCTGGTCGCACCCCGGCTCGACGATCCCGGTAGCGACGAGCGTCCGGGTTGCTGCCGAGTGCGCCACAGGGGCTGCGGGCGGGCTACTCAGTACTCGTCGACGACGGCGCCGCCTTTCCTGAGATCGGCGGCGATCCCGCGGCGAACGGCAAAGATGTCGGCCGGGCGCTGCTTCCGCGCCGTCGCAATTTCATCGACGGTAAAGGGGACGAACGTCCGGTCGAGGGATGCCCCGGCGAAGTGCGGAACCATCCAGTTCATCAGCTTTTCGACGTCTTCGTTTCCAAGTCCGGAATTCATGACCCCGGGGACCTGGAGCACGAACCGCCTCCCCTCGGGAAGCTTCAGGAAATGCCCGATCTGCCCGGCAAGCCTGGGAATCCGCCCTTCAGTCGATCCCGAGCCGTCGCGAACGTGGCAGCCCGAACAATGCAGCGTGTAGAGATACTCGCCTCGGTCGAGAGCGGAAGACGGAGCAGCCCAGAGGACCAGCGCAAGCGCCAGCATGCCACCCAGGCCCTCAGGCCTGGAACATTTCCGCTTTTTTCCAAGTCGCAGAAATTCTCTACGTTGTTTTCTCACGATCCCAGACGCAAAACCGTTACG
>JAJFMR010000047.1 GCA_020696915.1 Rhizobiaceae bacterium
CACGCGCAGCTTGTGCGTATGCGAGGTCTCATCCGGCAGGGCGATGGTGGAGACGAGCTTGGGGTCCTTTGGGTTGCGCACATCGATGATCGACGTGCCGTGCGGCGGCTTCATGTGGCCGATGTAAGCATAACCGTCATGGACAGAGATCTGCCCGCCGCCCGGAATGTCGAGGCGTCCGATCGATGTCATGTTCCTGGCGAGAGGCATGGTCGTCATCGGAATTCTCTAGAGGCCGCTCCGGGCCGTGTCGCCGGCGCGTTCCAGCGCCCGCTGTGTCTGCCTCGTCCGCAGCCACGGCAGCAGCAGCGACAGCACCACCAGCACCCAGAGGATGTTGGCCAGCGTCGAGGAGAACAGGATCGTCAGGTCCCCCTGACCAAGACGCAGCGACCGGAGAAGGTATTGCTCGAAAAGCGGCCCGAGCAGTATGCCGATGAGGAGCCCGGTGACATGGTAGCCCGTCCTCAACGCAAGGTACCCGAGCACGGCGAAGATGAGCGCCAGCCACATGTCGAAGATATACTCGCGGTTGGCAAAGGCACCGATGATCGTCAGCGTGATGATCAGCGGCACGATGATGCGCGTCGGCATGTTCACGACCTTGCTCATGTAACGAGCGAGCGGCAGGATCATCAACAGCATGACGGCGTAGGACATTGTCATGTAGAAAAAGACGCCATAGGCGAGTGCCGGGGTTTCGATGAACAGACGGGGGCCCAACACGATCCCCTGATATTGCAGCACGACCATCATCACCGCGGACGTGGCGCCGCCGGGAACACCAATCGCCATCAGCGGCACGAGCGTGCCCGAGGTGACCCCGTTATTGGCGGATTCGGGTGCGATGATGCCCGGCGGATGGCCGGTGCCATAAAGGTGCGGGGTCTTGGAGAACATCCGCGACTGCTGGTAGGCGACAAACGAGGCGATCGTCGCGCCGGCGCCCGGCACAATGCCGATCAGCATTCCGAGGAACGCGGTCCAGATGGTCTGCCACCAATATTTCAAATTGATACGGAGGCCGTCGATCGTGTCAGCCCAGCGTGGCCGCGCGATGTCGGTCTCGGATTTCGGCACGATCGCCTCGCGTTCGACCATGCTGAAGGTCTCGGCGATCGCGAAGAGCCCGATCAGCGCGGCAACGATGGGAACGCCGTCGTAGAGCTCGAGGAAGCCAAAAGTGCCACGCGGCGTGGAATAGATGTGGTCGGCTCCGATCAGGCCAAGCATCAGCCCGAAGAAGCCTCCTATCAGGCCTTTCAGAAGATCGTCCGAGGCAATCGCCGCTATGAGGACGAGGCCAAACACCATGACCACGACCATCTCCACACTGCGGAGATAGAGGCCGAGCGGGGCGAGATAGGGCAGCAGGGCCACCGTCGCCAGGCTGGTGATGAGCCCGCCGATCGTCGACGCGACGAAGCAGAGGACGAGAGCCTGCTGGCCCTTGCCCTGCAGCGTCATCGGGTAGCCGTCGAACGTCGTCGGGACCGATCCGCCATCGCCGGGCATGTTGACGAGGATCGCCGGTATGCCACCGCCGAGATGCGACGAAGCGTAGACCGAGGCCATGAAGGCGAGCGCCACGTCGAGATCCATGGTCAACGTCAGCGGTAGAAGGATGATCAGGGTGTTCGAGGCACTGAAGCCGGGCAATGCGCCGATAACGATGCCGAACAGCACCGCCGGGACAATGACCCAAAGGAGTTGGAAGGAATTGCCGATCAGTTCGACAAAAAGAGCGCCGTCCCAACCCATCGCTTACGCTCCTGCGCCGGTCAGCCAGGCAATGACATATTCGACCGGGCCTCGGGGAAGACGCAACTGAAGGAAGACGATGAAGAGCAGATAAACGGTCGCGGTGGTTCCGAGCGACACCCCGATCAAGCTCCTCCAGTCGCGCTCGCCAAGCGCCCACATCGACGCGAACATGGCGGCGAAGAGGCCGATGGCGACGCCGACCCAGGATAGCGTCACGATGAACAGGGCCGTGATCACCACCAATGCGATCCGCTGTTTCTGCGGCGAGGTCATTTCGAAGAGACCGCCGAAACCGAGCGTCGTCTCGCGGCGGGCGATGCGAAGCCCGATCCGGACCAGTTGCACGGCGACAAGCGCGTAGAGCAGCAGGCCGACAACGACCCCGTTCGCCTTGGCTTCCCAGGTCAGACTGGCGGTGCCAATCAGGTAGTAGGTGGTGAAGGCCACCGCCAGTCCGGGGATGATGAGGTCGGCGCCTACCGCCGGCCTCTCGCTTTCTAGCCGCGGCTGATCGGCCGGGGAGTTCAGATTGTTCTCGGCCACGCCCGCGGTTCCTTCCATATCGGCACGATTGCTGGAACGTCGGCAATCAACCCTTCTCGGCGCTCAGGATTTCCGCGTAGCGCTGCGCGAACTCGACCATGGACAGCGCGTACTCGGTGCAGGTCTCGCGGTCGCCGTACTTGATGACCTCAACGGGAGCGCCGGTCTTCTCATAGGCTTCCAGGAACTTCGGATCCTCGAACACCTGCTTGGACGTGTCGACAAGTTTCTGAAACTTGTCCGGATTCTCGTCCGCCCAGTTGGTGTGGACGGCCCACGAGCGCGAAGAATAGAGATCCGGAATGGTCGTGCCGAACACTTCGTTGACCGGTGGAGCATTGTTGGTCTGCTCAGCAAAGATGTTTTCCTTGTTGAAGACCGTGAGCACTCTGAACTGGTCGCCAAGCTGCAGGATGCCGGCGATCGGCAGGGTGCCGATATCCGCCTCGCCGTTCAGCACCGCCACCTGAGTGGGGTTGCCGCCCTGATAGGGAACGAGGTTGAAGGTGCCCCCGGTCTGCTCGCCGAGCGCCAGGATGCCGATCGAGGCCGGATGCGGGATGCGGCTGACGGCGACGTTGAGGGCCCGCTGCTTGGCCGCGTCGACCACCTGCTGGATGTCCTGGAACTCCGAATCCTTGCGCACGAAGACGCAGGAATCGTCCACGTCGGTGCGGCAGAAATAGATGTAGTCTTCCGGAAACTTGTAGTCGGGCTTCTGGGTCGCATACATGATCATCTCCGGACCCATATTGCCGAAGAGCAGGTTGTGGCCATTGTGCTCCCGCTGCTTGACGAAGACCTCGTAGCCGATCTGCCCGGCGGCGCCTGGGAAGAACTCGTATTCGAAGGGCTGCCCGAGAAGCTGCGACCAGGCCGCGTCGAAAGCGCGGGCAATACGTTCAGCGCCGCCACCCTGCCGGGTTGGAATGACCACGCGGAAGGTCTCTGACGGATAGGCGTCCTGCGAGCGGACGAGAGATGGCATGGCGATCGTGCCGGCGCCGGCCATGGCGCCCCCCAGGAATGTGCGGCGGGAAACGGCGCGAATTCGGTTGTTCATGGTCTTCTCCCTGGTGTTTACGGTTCAGTTTGCTTTGGCGCTTGCGGCCGGTCTGACCGGAGTCAGCCGCGGTAGATCGGCTCGGGCTGCGAGAAAAATGCCAGCAGGATATGATAGGGGATGGCGTAGTTGATCTGCTGGAAACTGGCGTGCGAGATGCCCGGCATAACGGCGAATTGCTTGTCCGGATTGGCCAGCTTCTTGAAAAATTCCATGAGGTCGTCGAAGCTGGCGATACCGTCATACTGGCCGCGCAGAATCAGCGTCGGCGCACTGATCCCGGCCGGATCGACGATCGGCAGGTTCTCGCACATATCCACATAAGTACCGGTCGGAACGGAATCGTCCAGGGCGAGGATCGCGTCGGCAAACGCCTCGATGGTGGCATGCTCCGCGGTTCCCGGATGGTCCCTGTTAAATATCGAATGGACGAAGGCGCGATCGATCGGGCGCCGGTTCATCGCTCGGAACTGATCGAGCTTCTTCGCTCGCTCCGCCAACGTCGGGCTGCCCTCGCCCGTCCACACGAAGGCATCGAGCGCCAGACGCGCGACCCGCTCTGGATGGCGCATGGCGAAGATCGCGGCGCGAAGCGCCCCGGACGAGATCCCGTAGACCAGGAGAGGACCGCATCCGGTCGTCTTCTGGATATAGGCGCTCGCCTCGGCGACGTCGTCGGCGCCATTCGACAGGTCGCTGTTGATGTCGCGCGACTTGTCGGAGCGGCCATAACCTTCCATGTCGACCGACCAGGTGTCATACCCGCGCCGGGCGAACCAATCCATGACGGAGGAATCCGTCCGGCCCGGCACCTGCAGATCGAACGTCGGCTGGCCCGCCATGGACGACCCATGCACGAACAGGATCGTGCCCTTGCTGCCGGCGGGCGCCTCCGCAGTCTTCTGCCACAAGAACAGCTTCACGCCGTTCTTGTCTGTCCAATGTTCGGTGCCGGTGACCGGCGCATCTGCTGAGCCTTGATGAACCGTCATGAAGTCGTCTCCTGTTGGCAAGGGGGGTGCTCCCGAAGGCGACCCCGGCCCGTGCATACCCGCGCGCTCACACTCGCGGTGGGCGCGCCAACTCAACAATAAGCATTGCCTCGCGGCAGTGTTGATAACCCGCGATTCAACCGCGGTCGGATCAGCCAACGGGATTTGTCAGCGATCCGAGAGGATCAATCGTCACCGAGACCGTGTCTCCCTTCTTCAAGAATTTCGGCGGGTTGAAGCCGACGCCGACGCCGACCGGAGTGCCGGTGGCGATCAGGTCGCCCGGCTCGAGCGTTATGCCTTGCGAGAGCGTCTCTATCAGTGTCGGGATGTCGAAGATCAAATCGGCGACTTTGGCGTCCTGGCGCACCTCGTCATTGACGCGAGTGACGAGATGCATCGCCCCGATATCGTCGATTTCGTCGGGGGTGACGATGGTCGGACCCATGGGGCAGAATCCGTCGATCGACTTGCCGAGGAGCCACTGGTGGTGGCGCCGCTGCAGCGTGCGTGCGGTCACGTCGTTGATGATCGTGAAGCCGTAGACATGGGCGTAGGCCTCGGCCCTGGTGATGCCGCGGCCGCCTTTGCCGATGACGACGGTCAACTCACCCTCGTAGTCGACCGAGTCGGTCGGATCCAGATGCCGCGGGATGATCTCGCCCGGGCCGATCACGGTCGAGGGCGCCTTGGTGAAGAAGATCGGATGCTCCGGCAGGCCCGTACCGTCCCCGCTACCAGACGAGGAGTCGAAGCCGCTCGAATGAAATTCTGCGGCATGTTCGGAATAGTTCTTGCCGACGCAGAAAATGTTGCGCGCGGGGCGCGGCACCGGCGCGACGATCCGCAATTCCTCGACGTCCATCCGGGCCTTGCCGCCGTCCAGCGCCGCCTTGGCGCGTCGGATTCCGCCCTCGCCGAGACGGACGAAGGCGAGCATGTCGTCCGGGAGGGACGGGTCGGCTTCGCCGAGGTCCACCACCTCGCGCCCGTCCCGGCTTAAGGCGCCGATTCGGTGCGCGGCGTCGGCGCCGTTCTTGGTGAATGTGACCAGTCGCATGACGATTATTGGACCAATTCAAGGTATTGGCCATATTGGCTTACCGGCTATTAAGCTAACCCTCCTTGATTTTGTCAAGCGACGCCGGTAGAACACGCTCAACCAATGAGGACCAATAACTCGTGCCGCAGATCGACATCGGCGCCCACCTGCGATCGTTGCTCGCGGGCGCCGCGGAGCATGAGCGCCTGCCGCCCGAGCGGCATCTCGCGACGCAGTTCGGCGTGAGCCGCGCAGCCGTCCGCCGTGCCCTTGGCGCACTCGAAGCGGAAGGATCCGTGCGCCGCCACGTCGGCCAGGGCACCTTCGTCCTGCCGCGGGGACCTGCACCCGAATCCGAGCCAACCTCCTTCATCGCCGTGACCAATCCCTCCGAGGTGATGGAAGTGCGCGTGGCCCTCGAGCCTCGCATTGCGGCGCTCGCGGCGATGCGCGCCTCGGCCCGAGACGTCGCCGACATGGAGCGCATCCTGGCGAAGAGCCGCGAGGCTCCCGGCCGCGAGACGTTCGAGGAGTGGGACAGCGCCCTGCACGAGGCGATCGCCCGGTCCTGCCGAAACTCACTGCTGGTCACCCTGTTCGGCTACGTGAACGCCGTGCGCGGCGAGGCCCTCTGGGGCCAGCTCAAGAAGAAGTCTCTGACCCGGGAACGTCAGAACGATTATTGCACCGACCACGAAGCGGTCGTCGTCGCCATCCGGGATCGCGACATGGCAGCGGCCGAGCGCGCCATGCGAACGCATGTTGAGCGGGTACAGCGGCACATCCTGGCGACGCTCGTCGGCACCGCCGATGACGGTCGGGTGCCGTGAGCTTCGCCTTCCGCGGCGGCCTCCCGGCTTTGTTCGTTCTTCCTTCGGGCATTTTCGGCATGACGATCTGAGGGTCCGTTCCTTCGCCAGGCCCGGGAAGTGACAGCACTCCGTAGCCATTATTTCCCCTCGGATGGATTGTTGTCGTGACACGGTTGGTATTCTGTGCTCGTCCGGCGGTCACGCCACGCGACGCCAACAGTGGCGAAACTCGAAGAGCGGGAGGATCCGCAATGATCAGATCGACCGGATTGCCGTCGCTGCTGGTGGCCGGAGCCGTTGCCTTCGCGATGCCGGCATTGGCGGCAGGCGACTATCCCACCGCCGCGGTCGCCGACTACGTCTTCGGCTGCATGCAGGCCAATGGTCAGACCCGAGAGGCCCTGGAGCGATGCTCCTGCTCGATCGACGTGGTCGCGTCGATTCTCCCTTACGAAGATTACGAGAGGGCCGAGACCTTTCGTCGCATGGGCCAGATGCTCGGCGAGCGCAGCGCCCTTTTTCGCGAAACCGCCCCGGCTAGAACGGCCGGTGCAGCACTGAGGCGCGCCCAGGCGGAAGCCGACATACGCTGCTTCTGACTACAGCGTCGTCTGCCGCCGTCCGTTGGGAATCGCGCTCCCCGGTCCGACCCTGGTCTACAAGCCCACCGCCTGCAGCGGCCATTGATCCTTGAACACCTGGCCATCGGTGTCGACCGCCTCGACGCGGATCTCGCCGTCGCCTTGCGCAGTGAAATCGAACCGGAAATTCGGATCTTCGGAGATCGAAATACCGCCCTCCATGGAGAGGATGGGTCGATCGGCCTGTGAGATGGACAGGGTCCGGACGAAATGCGGCGGGATGAAATACTGCGTCAGCGGATCGCGCTGCAGGCCCGAATTATTGGGATGCCGGATCATCAGCTGCAGTTCCTGGGCCTTCGTCATGTTCCCCTCAGACTGCGGTGCGAACTGGCGGAGCTTCATCTTGCCCATCGAGGCCAGCGCCTCGGCCGTGTTCTTGACGGCGGGAGCAGAACATCCTCCCGAGGCCTTGATGAAGGTGCTTGCCATGTGAAGCTCACCGTCGGCGTTTTCGGCAATGGCGCGGATGTAGGAATAGTCGTCGACCCGAACGCGCGTGGACAGACGAGTGACACCCGCATCCGGTCCGAACTGGAACGTTGCGGCGACCGGCGCCGGATTGGCGTCGATGATCAGGGTTACAGATTTCACGCCGCCGGGCGCCCTGGACGGATCCAGATAGATGTCGACGGGCACTAGCGCGGCATCCTGGGCACGCTTCGGCGCCTCCAGCCTGACGAGACCGGTGTCAGCGAGGATGTTCCTGTCCCCGAAGACGTCCCCCCTGAGGCCGGCCCAGATCTTGTCCGAAGAGGCCATTGTCTGCTGCGCGGCAGCCATTCCGGGCAGCCCGGCGACCGCGGCCAGGGAAAGCAGGATTGCACTCGCAGCCGTCGGCCAGCGAAGGCGGCGCCGGCTTGCAGGGGTCGGAAGTTGCATTTCGATGTCTCCATCTATCAGGAGCGGCTTCGAGCGCGCCATGTCCACTTTGCCGGCCTCCACCATATTCCCGGTGCGCACTCCTGGCAAATTCGGCGAGCGACCAGGGGTGAAACGCCCCCCTACTCCCACTCGAGTTCCGCGTAAGCGGCCGTCGCATTGCGTTCATTGTACTCGTCGAACAGTTTCCACGCGTCCCGCTCCGCCCGGCCTGCGGTCTTGACCGCCTTGGCGAGCGGCGTTCCGGCGGCGATCGCCTGGCGCAGATCGCCGGCCAGCACCCCAAAATAGCGCAGCTGCGGATCGAGCGCTGCCGGCCAGTCCGCCGGCGCCTCGCCGTGCCCGGCCACCACAGCGCGCGCCGGAATTGCCGCCAGTTGCGGAATCTGGCGCATCCAGCCGAGCAGCGATCCATCCAGCGTCGGAACGTGGCCGAGGAAGACCAGATCGCCGGCAAACAGCACTTTGGAGGAAACGTCGTAGATGGTCACGTCGTTATCCGTATGCGCCGCCTCCCATGCCCGCAACTCCAGCACACGTCCGCCGAGATCGATCTCCAACCGGTCTTCGACGAGCATGGATGGCAAAACGATCTCAATCCCCTTCATCAGCTCTTCGCCGAGCTGACGGCGGTAGCTTTTCAGGTAGTGGTCGCCACGTGCCGCCAGGGCGCGCGGCAGGTTGCGGTGACCGACGATGGTCGCCCCGGCATCCCGGAACGCGGCGTTTCCGAAAATGTGGTCGGGGTGCATGTGGGTGGCGACCAGAAACCTGACTGGCCTGTCGGTCGTCGCCCGGATCGCGGCGAGCAGGGCCAGCCCTTCCACGAGGCTGCCGCCGCTGTCGATTGCCGCAACCGCCTCCCGCCCGACGACGAAGCCGAGATTGGCGACTGCGCCGTGATTTTTCGGGGTCGCCATTTCGCTGACACCCTGGAAAACGAACACGCCATCGGCGATCTCACGGACGGCGAGCCCGGTCGCCGCGGGCGACTGCCGAGGCGCCAGCGCAAGCAGGCCGGCGCCCGCCAGTCCGGTCAGCAGCGCGCGGCGCAGAGGATCGAATGCCATTGTGCCTGCCTCCGGCCCCCGATCCGACCCACGCCGATCAGCCGACGTCGGGGTACTCGAGGTGAAAGGTCCGTATCAGCTCGTTCATTTCCGTCCGATCCCGATGCCGGCGCGGCATTGGCACGACGAATACGCCGCGCACATGAGCCGGCCGGCCGGTCAGCACGATGATGCGGTCCGACAGCATCAGCGCTTCGCGGAGGTTGTGGGTTACCATCAGCGCCGTGGTCGGACGCGCCGACCAGACGCCGAGCAGCAGCAGGCGAAGCCGGTCCGCCGTCTGTTCGTCGAGCGATGCAAACGGCTCGTCCAGGAACAGCATGGCGGGTTCGGAGGCAAAGGCCCGGGCAAGCGCCGCCCTGCGCGCCAGGCCGAGCGACAGCTCGGATGGAAACAGGTTTCGCATTTCAGTGAGGCCGAGGCTCTCGAAAAGCTGATCGAGGTCGGCATCCCTGCGAGATTTTGGGATACCGAGGCGGACATTCTGCTCGACTGTCCGCCACGGCAGCAAGGTGGGTTCCTGGAACACAGCTACGGCGCGATCCTGATGTTCGCCCGGCAGATGAAACGATCCGGAAAAGTCCTGGTCGAGGCCGAGCAGTATGCGCAGCGTGGTGGTCTTGCCGCAGCCGGAGGGGCCGAGCAGACATGCGAACTCGCCCTGTGGGACCTGGAAGGAAAGCCCGCGCAATGCGGTGAGCCGGACGCCCTCCGCCGATCGAAAGGATTTTTCCTTAATGTCGACGCTAAGTGTTCCGCCGGCGCCAACGGGTCGCATGTCGTTCAAAGGGCTGCACCACCAGAAGCTCGATCAGGAGCATGACGGCCACGAAGGCCAGCGTATAGGCGAGGATCGCCGCTACGTCGAAGAGCTGGAAACTGAGATAGATCTGGAAACCGACTCCGTTGGAGCGGCCAAGCAGCTCGACGACAAGCACGATCTTCCAGATCAGCGCAATGCCGGATCGCGACGCTGCCGCCAGATAGGGCTGCAGCTGCGGCAACAGGACATGGCGCAACCTGTCGAGCACACCGAAGCGGTAGATGGTGGCCATTTCCGAATAACGCCGGTCCAGCGCGCGCGCCCCTTCGCGCATCGTGACGATGACGTTCGGAATCTTGTTGACGGCGACCGCACCCACCGCCGCAACCTCATTGAGGCCGAACCAGATATAGGCGAGCACGATGATGACGAGCGCCGGTATGTTGAGAAACAGGATTACCCACGGGTCGAAGAACTCGACCCATCGCCGAGGGCTGCCGAGAACGACGCCGATGACGGAGCCAACCAGCATTGCGAGGAGAAAGGACGCCGCGACCCGCGCCAGTGTCATCCCCAGGTGATAGGCAAGCTCGCCGCTGGCCCCATCGCGCAGCAGCACCTCCCAGACATCGGACGGCGGCGGGAAGGCGCGACTGGGCCAGACCGCAGCGGCAACTGCCCAGAGGACGCCCAGGCCGACCAGCGATATCGCGACCGTCGCGGCCGGCATGACGAGCGACGCCGCGCCGCCGCGGGCGGGTGTGAGGCGCGGCGGGTCTCCGACGGCGACACCGTCCTCCGGCTTCATCTGGTCAGCCCGGACCAGTATGTTCCGGGTGCCATCTCGCGTGCGTCGCCGACCAGCTTCGTGCCGCCCAGTTCAGCAAGCACGGCATAGAGCTTGGCGGCGTCGGCCTTCTCATCGGCCGCCGGTCTGCCGGGGATGCCCTCGCGATAGCGGTCGCGCAGGCTTTCCAGCTCCTTGCCCTCTGCCCTCATGACGGGCGACAGCCGCAGCCACTCCTCGTCGGAGGTCGCCAGAAGCTGCTTGGCGCCGGTGGATGCCTTGATGAAGCCCTCGACCGCAGCGGTGTTCTCGGCTGCCCATTTCTCGTGGAAGACGTAGCCCAGCGCCGAGACCGGACCTGACGCGCCAAGCGCCTCCGCGGCGTCGTTGGCGCTGACCAGACGACGAAAGCCGTTGGCCTCGAGCCGGGCGCAGAAGTGCCAGAAGTTCAGCACCGCATCGAGTTCCCCCTGCATGGCCTTTTCCGACATCAGCGGCGGCGCCCCGAAGGCGATCTCGTTGCTCGCCGCCAGATCCAGGTCGTGGTCGCGCCGCGCCAGCCCCTGGATGAGAAGCCAGCTCTTGTCATACGGCCCGCCCGTCACTCCTATCTTCTTCTGCTTCAGGTCGGCCACCGTGCGGATCGGGGAATCGTCCTTGACCATGAGGGCGCCCACCGCAGTCGAATAGGGAACGAGGGTGACGTCGCTGCCTTCCGAGCGCTGGCGGGACACCCACAGCCAGTCGGAAACGATCATGTCGATTTCCCCGGCCAGCATCGCCACGTTGGTGGCGTCCTCGCCGGCGAAGAAGACCACCTCGACGTCGATGCCGTTCTTCGTGTCGAAGCCGTGGTGCTTGAGCGTGTCGAGCTCCCAGTTCACCGTGCCGAATTTCAGGACACCGACGCGGACCTTGGGTGTCTGCGCTGCGGCGGCGCGCGGCAGCAGCGCAGCGATGGCGCCGGATGCGGCAAGCTGGAGCGTTGTACGTCTCGAGATTTTCATGAGCTTTCTCCATGGAACGGCCAGAAGGCCGAATGAGGGGTCAGATATGCAGTTCCTTTTCGGGGAAAGCGCATCGCCAGCGGACCACCCTGAACTTCGGGTGTGCCGCGGACCATTTCGCTATCTGGGGCGGCGCCAGGGACGTGCATTGCAGCAGTGATCCATGCGTTTCGAAATGAAGGTGTTCCGAATGGCAATGTGAGGGGGCGGAGATCAGGCAGACCGTCAGTATGAGATCGATCATGTCCATGGCGGATTCCCCTGGGGAAGGTCGCTGCCGCGCCATGCGCTGGACGAAGGGCGCCCGACCGCCGACGTTTGTCGTCTTGCATCCGATCTAGCCGTAAATCGAACCTGCTTTCCGGTCCGATGGCGCGCTGCCGGAGCGTGGAAAAGACGCTACGCGTCCCCCCCGACAGCGTCAACTTGCCACCAGGCGGCCCTCCGGCAGGGCTGCGTCCGCTATGATCGCACTTGGCCATGGGCGGAGACGAGCCGTGCTCAGCCTCGGCTTCGCGGCGCCACGGCGCAAGGACCGAAAGGTGTCGTGCGAAAAGCCGGCGGGACGGAAACGCGGCCGTGCCATCCCACGTCAATCGTCCGGGCCTGGTTCCCTGGGCTGCGCTTCGCTTGTCCGCGGGTGCGTGCGGCAATGCCTCTCGTGAGCAGCGTCTCATCTCCCAGCCATCACCTCGGCGACCGTTCTGGCCAGCGCATAGAGCCTTTGTTCGATCAGGGTCGGAACCTCGCAGACATAGGTGAGCGACTTCACGCGCTCATCGAAGATCCGTGTCTGCCAGGTCAGCCGGTCGGTGCGGCTGGCGATCTCACTGGCGTCGGCGTCCTGTCTGCCGCGCATTGCGTCGAGCTCGGAGGCCTGCTTGCGCAGCGTGTCGGCAAGCTCGCGCTGCTTCCTGGCGTAGCGAGCGATGCCGGAGATGATCTGCGAGCGCTCGGCGTTCATATGGTCGAACAGGCCGCGCACCAGCATCGTCATTCGCTCGCGGGAACGGTCGTCGGGCAGGCCGCCTGCATAATCGCGCAGCTCGGCTTGCGCCTCCTCGAGCGGGACGCGTCGCGCGGAAAGCTCCGTCACCAGCGCCGAGATCTCCTTGTCGCTCGACCAGTTACGCGA
>JAJFMR010000384.1 GCA_020696915.1 Rhizobiaceae bacterium
ATCGATGCCGTAGAGCTTTTTCATCAGGGGATTCACGAATCGCCAGCCGATGGTCGTGTCGTAGATCTCGGCGTTTCTCGAAAACGCCGTGTCGGCCTTCGGCAGGACGAAGGGAGCGCGGCTCATCGATTCGACGCCGCCGGCGATCATCAGCTCGGCCTCCCCGGACTTGATGGTGCGGGCGGCGATTGCGAGCGCGTCCATGCCGGAGCCGCACAGCCGGTTGACCGTCGCGCCCGGGACCTCGTCCGGCAATCCGGCGAGCAGCAGGGCCATGCGGGCGACGTTGCGGTTGTCTTCGCCCGCCTGGTTGGCGCAGCCATAGACGACGTCGTCGACCGCCTGCCAGTCGAGGCCCGTGTTGCGAGCCGCGAGCGCTCTCAGCGGCACGGCGGCGAGATCGTCGGTGCGCACCGTGGAGAGCGCCCCGCCGAAGCGGCCAATGGGGGTGCGGATGTAGTCGCAGATATAGGCTTCAGTCATACCGCTTCTTGCCTTCTGTTCCGGGCATGGGCCGCCTTGGTGCGGGCCTGCAGGTCGCGGAGCGTCTCCAGTTCGAGGTCGGTCGGGGCCGGGGTCTCCTCGAGGCGGTCGGCGAACTTCGCCGGCCAGCCGCAGGTCTCCGCGACCCTGTCCCGGGTCACGCCCGGATGCAGCGCGACCACCGTGAACTCCCTGGTGACCGGATCCGGCTTCCAGACGGCAAGATCGGTGACGAGCAGGGTCGGGCCTTTCGTGTGGATGCCGAGCCGCTGTCTGTGGTCGCCGCCTTCGCCATGTCCAAACGAGGTGAAGAAGTCGATCCTTTCCACCATGCCGCGGCGCGACTGCGCCATGGTGATGTAGATCTCGCCGGCCGAACTGGCGATCTCGGGCGCGCCGCCGCCGCCGGGCAGCCGGGTCTTCGGCTGGCCGTAGCCGCCGATCACCGTCGTGTTGATGTTGCCGAAGCGGTCGAGCTGCGCGGCGCCGAGAAAACCGACGCTGATCCTGCCGCCCTGCAGCCAGTAGCGGAACATCTCGGGCACCGAGACGGTGGTAACCGCCGTGTCGCACAGTTCGCCGTCGCCGATCGACAGCGGCAGCACGTCGGGCGCGGTGCCTATGGTCCCGGATTCGTAGATCAGCGTGATGCCGGGAGCGTGGGTGAGCCGCGCCACGTTGCAGGCAGCGGAAGGGGCGCCGATCCCGACGAAACAAACGTCGTCGTCCCGCAGCGCGCGGCTTGCCGCAATGGTCATCATCTCGTCGGGCGTGAAGCCCGGTGCGGCTTTCGCGTCGCTCATCTCCGAGCCTTCCTCAGATGCGAGACGCGGGACGCGAAATCGCCGTCGGATTTCCTCATGACGTTCTCTTCCATCCAGGCCCGGAACCGGTCGCGGTCCGCCGAGATCTCGTCCCATTCGAGATAGGCGGCGTTGTCGCGGTCATAAAAGCCGTGCGCGTAGGACGGGTGGGACCCCCCCGGCACCACCGCGATCGCCGTCACCGTCCAGGCCGGGAGCACGGTGAGATTGGGGTGCAGGCCGTCGAAATCGTCGACCACCTCCTCGACGGTGACGACGGCACGCCTTGCCGCCAGCACCGCTTCCTTCTGTACCCCGATGATGCCCTCGATCAGTACGTCGCCGCGGCGGCTCGCCTTCTGCGCGTGAATGAAGGTGACGTCCGGCCGCAGCGCAGGAACGGCGGCCAGCACCTCGCCGGTGAACGGACAGGTGACCGACCCGACATTCGGGTTCACTTCGGCGAGCCCGGCGCCTCGATAGCCGCGGAAGACCGCGCAGGGCAGACCTGCCGCGCCGGCCTCATAGGCGTTGGCCATCGCCGCGTGGGAATGTTCCTCGATCTCGATCGGATGCGGAAAGCCGTTCTCGACAGCGTCGCGGAAGCGGCGCAACAGACCGACCCCCGGATTACCGGCATAGGAGAAGACGATTTTCTTCGCCATGCCCATGCCGACCATCTGATCGTAGACGAGGTCCGGGGTCATGCGCACCAGAGTCAGATCGCGAAAGCCCTGGCGGATCGCTTCATGCGCGGCCGCCGTCGGAATGAGATGCGTAAACCCCTCGAATGCGGCGGTGTCGCCATCCCTCAGATTCTCCGCGACCGCCCGGCCGAGCGGCAGGAATCTGGCCATCGCGTCCCCTCCAGTTGTTCGCATTGCGAACATAAGTTTCCCATGTGATAGTCCTTGGCTGCGATCGCAATTTGTGTCAAGCGCCGCCGAACGAAACGGTCACAGGATACTCCAGACGGGACGAAACGATGGACGGCCAGTCTTCACGCGATCTCGTCGGTTCGCTTCCGCGCGGGCTGCAGGTCATCGAGATCCTGGCGCGGGAAACGGCCGGGCTGACGCTCACGGAGACCGCGGCGAAAGCCGGCCTGACGCGGGCCGGCGCGCGCCGCCTGCTCATCACCCTGGTCGCCGCCGGCTATGCCGTCCAGGACGGAAGGCGCTTTTCGCTGTCGCCGCGGCTGCTGACGCTGGCGCGCAGCTGGCTGCAGGGGATGTCGCTCTGGACCTATGCAGAGCCGTTCATGCGGGACGTTGCGGCGCAGTTCAACGAATCCTGTTCCGCCGCGGTGCTGTCGGGCGAGGACGTGGTCTATGTCGCGCGGGTGCCGGGGCGAACCATACTCAACGTCGCGCTGCATGTCGGGACGCGGCTGCCGGCATGCTACACCTCGATGGGGCGCGTGCTTCTGTCCGGCCTGCCGGAGGAAGAGCTTCGTGAACTCCTGGAGGCCGTGAGGACCGAGCAGAAGACGCCGAAGAGCATCGTCGACCGGAAGCGCCTCGAGGCGGAGATCAGGAAGGCCGGCGCGGCGGGCTTTGCAATCGTCGACGAAGAACTCGAAATGGGCCTGCGCTCGATCGCCGTGCCCGTCCGCGACGGCGCCGGCCGGGTCGCCGCGGCGATCAATGTATCGACCCAGTCCTCCCGCTTCACGACGAAAGAGATGGAGCGCCGGATGCTGCCGCGCCTCCTCGTCGCCGCGCGCGCCATCGAGGATTTCTTCGTCGTGCAGTAAGGCATCGGCCGAAAAGTGAAGATCACGTTTCGATTAAACGCGAGGCGAAACCAAGAAAGCTGGAGCGGCGGCCACTTCGGCGTACGCCGCTGTCCTTCGATCAGTAGGGCAGGCCGACATAGTTTTCGGCAAGCGCGGCGGAGGCCGCCCGCGATCCGACGAGATATGCCAGTTCCGCCTCCTGCATCCTGCGGCCGAAGGCGCCATTCTCGGGGAACTGGTGCAGCATCAAGGTCATCGACCATGAGAAGCGCACCGCTTTCCACACCCGCGAAAGCGCGCGCGCCGAATAGGCGTCGATGCCGGCGCGCGAGCCCTCGGCGTAGAACTCGCGGAGTGCCGAAATCAGATAGTGCACGTCGCTGGCAGCAAGGTTCAGTCCCTTGGCGCCGGTCGGCGGCACGATGTGAGCGGGATCGCCGACCAGAAACAGGCTTCCGTCGTCCAGGCCGCACTGGATGTAATAGCGGCTGCGCTGCGGCGACCGCATCGTGCAGAGCGCGAAGCCGCGCGGATGGTAGGCGTAGATCAGTTCGCGGTCGGCAGGCGGCACGTCGGCAAGGATGCCAAGCCAGCCGAAGGGATAGACGCGCTCGTAGGTGGTGAGCGCAGAGGGAGGAACGCAGGCCCGGCTGACGCCGTGAAAGCCGTCGCAGCCGGCCACGAAGTCGCAGTCCAGCCGCGCCGTGACGCCGCCGCTCCGATAGGTGACGTGAGGCCTGTCGCCGTCGATATCATTGGGCAGGACGTCGGCGGCCTCGTAGACAGACTGGCCGCCCGCCGCCTGGCGGTGGTCCATGAGGTCCCGGGTAAGCTCGGTCTGGCCGTAAACCGTCACCCGCTTGCCGGTCAGGGCGTGAAGGTCGATGCGGTGATTGCTGCCGTCGAAGGCCAGCGAAATCCCGTCATGGGTGAGTGCCTCTGCGTGCAGCCGGGACGCGCCGCCGCATTGCTCGATCAGGCCGACGGTGCCCTCCTCGAGAAGGCCGGCGCGCACCCGTTCCAGGATGTGGGCCCGGCTCGCGCGATCCAGTATCACATTGTCGATGCCGGCCCGCGACAGAAGCTGGCCGAGCAAGAGACCCGACGGGCCGGACCCGATGATCGCTACCTGAGTGCGCATGACTCGCTTTCCAACAGGGTCGGGGAGCAGCGGATCGAACAGGAGAACTGCCCTTGGTGAACCCCGACGTCGGTGCGCGCGGCAGCCTGTCCTTGAACCCCGGAACGACTGCCGCGGCCGCAGGGCCGCCCCGGCCGTTCAGTCGTATTTGACGTGTGCGAACCGCTGGTCGGCCGGCGTCCCTTCGAGCGCGCCGCCTTCCTTGCCCGGCTGCCACTGCACGACGTCCTCGATCTTTTTCGCGAGTTCGAAGTCCTTGTCGGTGATGCCCTTTGCGGCATGGTTCTGCAGGCGCACCTCGAGCCACGCGTATGAGGCCGTGATGTCGGGATGGTGCCAGGCGGCCTCGGCGAGATGGCCGACCGTGTTGATCACCATCAGCGTCGACTTCCAGCCATGCGTCTTGTATTTCCGGCGGATCCAGCCTTTCTCGTACACCCAGTGCGGCAGTTCCCTGCCAAGCCGCTCGACGATTTCATCCTCCGGGTAGACCCTGTCGCTCATCGAAATATCCTCCGCGTTGCCCGCCCATGATGCCCGGGCCCGGAGAGGATGTCGAACCGGAACTGCAGGCGGAGTTACCGGCCCAGGCGTGGCCCCGCAGGCATGACCGTGGCCGGCAAACCGGCAGGTGCCGGCTTCACTCCACGATGTGAGGCGTGTGCTCCCGGTCCTGCGCCGGGATGGCCTCGATGGTGACGCTGCGCTGATCGAAGGCGCCATGGCCGGCAATTCCGGAGGCGATCGGATGCGGCGTCAGATAGGCCCACATCGCGTTCTCCGCGGCGCTGCCGACCGCGCTTGCCCGCCAGTAGCTCGCCTCGCCCTTGAGCGGGCAACGCGACACGGTCGGCGCCTTCTGCAGGAATTCGAAATAGATGTCCTCGAACGGAATGTAGAACACCGGCTCATGGCCGCTCTCCCGCAGAATCTTCGCCCGGTCGGTGGAGGCGATGATGGCGTCGGAAAACGTTGCCGTGACATTGCCCGCGAACGGTTCGATTGACAGGGTGCCGGCATCCGGCCTGGATGGTGCGTGTGTCATCGCCTGGTTCCTGTTCGATGGCTGTCATCAGGACAATGCCGCCTCGTGCCGGCGGTTCCCTTCGGCGTCTCCAGCCTTTCTGTTGCGCGACGGCCACATGCGCGGCAATTGCGCGAATCGCAGGGGAACATGAACGGGCCAGGAGGGAAACAGCAGCTGGAACCGGGAACCAATGTGGATCGCCTGCGTTCGACCGGGTTGGGGCGGCGCAGATGACAGGTTCGGGGATGACGATTCAGGGTGCCATGGTTGCCGACCCGGCAATGCCACGCGCCGGCCTCGATGAGCGCGGCTG
>JAJFMR010000048.1 GCA_020696915.1 Rhizobiaceae bacterium
CCCGGCGTCCCTCGCCGCGCTGAATGCGTCGAAGGCAAGCCCTGCCGCGTCGGCCCCGAGCTTGGACGACACGACGTGCGACCCAGTACGCTCGCCCCAGATTTTCAGCTGCTCGATCGCCGCGGCGCGAAAGGTGTCCCCGGCGGCGAGCATTACCGACAGGCCGCCCGTCTTCAGCTTCGCGGCGAGCTTGCCGATGGTTGTCGTCTTTCCGGTGCCGTTGACGCCGACCACCAGGATCACGTGTGGCTTGTGCGACAGATCGAGCTGGAGCGGCTGCGCGACCGGCTCGAGTACCTTCTCGATCTCCCCGGCCATCACGGCGCGCACCTCGTTTTCCGACACGTCGCGGCCGTAACGGCTTGAAGCGAGCGCGTCGGTGACGCGCAGTGCGGTCTCGACGCCGAGATCGGCGCGAATCAGCACGTCTTCGAGATTCTGGAGCGTTTCGTCATCCAGCCTGCGCCTGGTGAACACGCCGGCGATGGAATCGGAGAGTTCCCTGGACGACCGCGACAGCCCCAGCCGCAGCCGCTGGAACCATGCCGATTGTGGCGCGCTCCCCGGCTTGGCCACGTGGGCATCCACCTTGGCCTGCCCGGCAACAACCGCTTTGCCGGGGGCAGAAGCCTCCCCTTCCATCGGCAGCCATGGTCTGCCCGCCGCCTCGCCTGGCGGCGCTTCGCCGGGCTGGGCTTCGTTGTTCGAGCGGCCGTATGAGGCGTCCGTCCCGAGTGCTGGGCTTTCAGGGGGCAAAGGTTCGGGGGCCGGCGGCGCGGGGTGCCCGGCCGCAGGCGGGACCGGAGCCTCGGAGAGGGAGTCGGCCGTTCCGCTCCGAAGGTCGACGGCAGGGTCGCGGCCGGCGGCGGCATCCTTTTCGTCGGGAGCCGCCGCGGGCGCTTCCTTCAGCGCCTCGAGCGCTCCCCAGTCGATCGGCTTCAACGGTTCGTCGGCGGCCGGCGGCTCGGCTTCCTTGCGGCCGAACGAAAACACTTTCTTCAGAAAACCGGCCACGGCTTCAGGCGCCTCAGGCTGCCCGCGCGGGGCGCGGCAGGGCGATCAGCCGTGCCCCGTCATGGCCAGCCACCACCGCGTCGACGATCTCGCCGGGGGCGCCGCCGGCAATCTCGGCGAGCGTGAAATCTTCCGTGCGGCCCATGCCCTGTCGCTCCACCAGGATGGACTGCGCCGACCCGGCCAGCGCGTCGAGGTGACGGCGGTGCGCCGCTTCGCCAATCGTCCGCAACCGCGCGGCACGCTCCCTGACAACTTCGCGACGCAGCTGCGGCATCCTCGCTGCGGGCGTCTTGTCACGCGGCGAATAGGGAAAGACGTGGAGATGCGTCAGGCCGCATTCCGCAACCATGTTCTCGGAATTCCGGAACATCGCTTCCGTCTCCGTGGGAAAGCCGGCGATGATATCGGCGCCGAACACGATGTCGGGCCGCAGCCGCCGCACTTCTTGGCAGAAGCGGATCGAATCGTCACGCAGGTGCCGCCGCTTCATCCGCTTGAGGATCATGTCGTCGCCCGACTGCAGCGAAAGGTGCAGATGCGGCATCAGCCGGCTTTCCGTTGCCAATGCCTCGAGGAGATGGTTGTCCACCTCGATGGAATCGATCGACGAGAGCCTCAGGCGGCGGAGCCCGGGAACTTGTCGCAGCAGTGCAAGAACCAGTCTGCCGAGCTTCGGCCTGCCGGGCAGATCGGTCCCGTAGCTGGTGAGGTCGACGCCCGACAGCACGATTTCCGCGTAGCCGTTGCCGGCCAGCCGGGCGACCTGCTCGACGACGGCGCCCATCGGCACCGAGCGGGAATTGCCGCGGCCATACGGGATGATGCAGAAGGTGCAGCGGTGATCGCAGCCATTCTGCACCTGTACGATGGCGCGGGCGCGTCCCTCTATGGCGTCGACCATATGACCCGCGGTTTCCCGCACCGAGAAAATGTCGTTGACGCGGGCTTTCTCGGAATCGTCGACGCCGAAGTCCGGGAGCGCCCGATAATTCCAGGCGCTGAGCTTTTCCTGATTGCCGAGCACCAGATCGACTTCGGGCATTTCGGCAAAGCCTGTCGGGTCGGTCTGAGCGGCGCAGCCGGTGACCACGATCCGGGCTTTCGGATGCGTCCGCCGGGCCCTCCTGATCGCCTGCCGGGCCTGGCGCACCGCCTCGGCGGTCACGGCGCAGGTGTTGAAGATGACGGCGCCGTCCTCGAGTTGCGCAAGACCCGCGGTCTCCGCCTCCCGCCGTATCACTTCTGACTCGTAGGTGTTCAGCCGACAGCCGAAAGTCACGATCTCCAGCGGCATCAGGCGACTTCCCGGGCGTCGCGCTCCCACGCGCCGGTCGCCGGATCGAAGGCTCCGGAGAACTCCCACTCGGCCGGCCCGGTGAGCACGACATGGCCGTCGGGGCGCCATTCGACGAACAGTTTCCCTCCGGGGGCAGTCAGCGTCACGGCGCGGCCCGTGCGGCCCGTGCGGGCGGCAGCCACGACCGCCGCGCAGGCGGCCGAGCCGCAAGCCTTCGTCAGGCCGGCGCCGCGTTCCCAGGTGCGGATGGTCAGGGCCTCCCGAGAGGTCACGCGGACGATCGAAATGTTGGCGCGTTCGGGAAATATCGGGTGGTTCTCGAGCATCGGTCCGAAACGGTCGAGTTCGTAGGACCAGACGTCGCCATCGACGAAGAACACGGCGTGGGGATTGCCCATCGAAACGACGCTCGGCGAATGCAGCACGGGCGCGTCGATCGGGCCGATCTGGAGTTCGATCGCCCGCGTGTCCCGGAACTCCTCAGCCAGCGGAATGTCCTGCCAGCCGAAGCGAGGCGTGCCCATGTCAACGGAGATCGACCCGTCGGCATGTTTCTGCGCCGCGAGGATGCCGGCCGCCGTCTCGAAGGTAAAGGAGCGGTCGCCTGTCTCAGCGGCAAGCGCCTGGACGACGCAGCGCATGCCGTTGCCGCAGGCCTGGGCGCGCGAACCGTCGGAATTGAGAATCTCGACATAATGGCCGGTCCCCGGCGTGCGCGGGTCGTGCATGGCCATGATCTGGTCGAACCTCGTGGCGGGGTCGGCATTGAGGGCGATCGCGGCGGCTGGGGTGACGCGGTCGGCGCGGCCTCGCATGTCGGCGACGATGATTTCGTTGCCGATCCCGTTCATCCTGGCGAAGGCTGCCCTGCCGGCCATGGCGATCGAAAATCCTGTCTCGTTTGCCCGCTATATGGCGGAAACGCCCACCAATTACCAGTCTGCGGCCAGGCGCTCCGGGTGCGGTTGCCGACAGGCCAGACACGACGAAAGGAAACGGGAGGACGATGCTGACTGGTATCGCGAGCCCTCGCCGCAACCCGGGTGCAGCTGCCTGGCACTGGCGACGGCGCGACGATCAGCATCAGGATCCACTCGATCATCCTTCATGCTCATCGATGCCGTCGACCTGAAATGCCGTTCGGTGCCTTTTGCCCTGAGTGCGCGGGGCATCGCCCGCGATGTGATTGCCAGCTCCGGTCACGGTCCAGCCGAGTCGGAACGGGAGATTTGCCGTCTCGGCCCAAAAATTGCCGCCGCAACCGCATTTTAACCATATTGGGTTGAAATTTGGCCACCTTCATCGACTTGATGATGGACTACTCGGAAGGGACGGTGCAGGGGGGTGGCGCCGGCGGAGGTTTGAAATGGCATTTTCGAAGACGTTTGTCGGCGCCGTATCCATGGTGGCGCTGCTTCTAGCCGGATGCAGCAGCACTCGCTTCGCGTCGGAGGACTCGCGCCCGGCGCCACTGCAGCCGGCTCCTTCGGGCACGGTCACCGCCACAGCCCTGCCGCCGCCGGTGGCGCCCGGTCCCGTGACCGATCCGGCACAGTTCCCGGCTGCGCCGGCCACGACGGATGTCGCAGCCCTCCCCGGCAGCGTGGGGGCGGCCGCCGGCCCGGATCTCACGACCGGAAGCGTGGCAGGCGTCTGGAACGCGACCGTCTCGGGTCAGAGCTGCAAGGTCGCCACGCCGCAGACCAAGTTCGGCGCCGGTTACCGGGCCGGGCCGCTTCGCTGCCCCGCACCCGTCGACGGCGTCAAATCGTGGAACGTGGCGGGGAACCAGCTCTCGCTCTATGACGAAAGCGGCTCGGTGCTGGCGCGCCTTCAGTCGTCCGGTGAGGGAAAATTCGACGGACAGACCTCCACCGGATTGCCTATCTCGCTGAGCCGCTAGGCCAACCCCGCAGCCGCCACGGTCGTTTCACCTAGACGCATGCATCTGCGCGACGGCATCCAGACCCACGCGTCGGTCACCCAGCGCTACGCCCATCTGGTGGAAACGGGTGAAGTCGTCTCCGACAGCGGGCAGGGCAGCGTGGTAATGGCGCTCGACCGTCTGATCGACGAGATTTCCGCCAAGCGGCTTGCCCGCAAGTCCAGCGCGCTCGGATGGCTTTTCGCAAAAAGGCCGGCGGCGCTCGCGCCCGTCAAGGGCCTCTATATCCATGGCCCCGTCGGCACCGGCAAGACGATGCTCATGGACCTGTTCTTCCAGGCGCTGCCGGTCCGGCGCAAGCGCCGGGTGCACTTCAACGCGTTCATGACCGACGTGCACGACCGGATCCAGAAACATCGTGCCGCACGAAAAGGCGGAACGACCAGGGAGGACGACCCGATTCCGCCCGTCGCCAGGGCGATGGCGGAGGAGGCGTGGGTGCTTTGCTTCGACGAGTTTTCGGTTACCGACATAGCCGATGCCATGGTCCTGTCGCGGCTGTTCTCGGCATTCTTCGAGAGGGGCGTGGTGCTGGTCGCCACCTCCAACGCGGCCCCGGACGATCTCTACCGTGATGGCCTGAACCGCCAGCTTTTCATGCCTTTCATCGAGATGCTGAAACGGAACGCCGAGATCATCGCCGTCGGCTCGAACATCGACTACCGCCTCGGCAAGCTCGACCGGATGCCGGTCTACCTGACGCCGCTGTCGCCGGCTACCGATCGCAGGATGGAGGCGGCATGGGAGGCGGTAACCCACGGGCGGCCGGCCGGTCGAGAGGAGTTGCGCGTCAAGGGCCGCAGGGTCGACGTCCCGATCGCCGCAGGTGATGCGGCCCGCTTCCGCTTCGCGGATCTCTGCGAGAAGCCTCTCGGAGCCCGCGACTATCTTGCGCTTGCGTCGCGCTACACGACCTTCTTCCTCGAGCACGTTCCGGTGCTGTCCCCGGGCGCCCGCAACGAGGCGAAACGCTTCATAATGCTGATCGATACGCTTTATGACCGGCATTGCCGGCTCATCGTCAGCGCCGCGGCGGCGCCGGACGGGCTCTATGCCGGCAAGCGCGGAGCCGAGGCATTCGAGTTCCAGCGAACGGTTTCACGGCTCGCCGAAATGCAAAGCCGGGACTGGCTCGAGGCGTGGGCCGTGCGGCATCGGGCGCCGGAAACCCCGAGCCTGCGCAAACCGGCTGCGAGCCCCGAAGGCTCGCCGGCGGCATGACGGTCAATGGACATTCCCTCAGACGTCGTCAGACGGTCACGCTTCACGGCCATAAATGAGGACATGTGATGTGCTCGCTTGGAAAACTCGCTTTCGCTGCTCGCCGCCCACTCGCGTCTCGTTCAGGTCTGCAAGGGATGTTAGTGATTGACGTTTACGTAACTCCATTCTGACCTAACCGATTGAAAATATTAAGGTCGAAAGAATCGTTTGAACTTCGAAGACGGTGAGGCTATTGGCGATGCGACAATTCTGGTCGCGACCTACTCCGCAGTCGTTTCCGGACAGCATCGTCCGGCCGAAGACAAGGGACACCATCCGCTCATGGCGCGCAGCAAGATAGCCCTCATCGGCTCGGGAATGATTGGCGGCACGCTCGCCCACCTGATCGGACTGAAGGAACTCGGCGACGTCGTTCTGTTCGACATTGCCGAAGGCCTGCCGCAGGGCAAGTCGCTGGACATCGCGCAGTCCTCGCCTGTCGAGGGCTTCGACGCGCGCTTCATCGGCGTGAACGACTATGCGGGTATCGAGGGTGCCGATGTCTGCATCGTCACTGCCGGTGTTCCGAGAAAGCCCGGCATGAGCCGCGACGATCTCCTGGGGATCAATCTCAAAGTAATGGAGCAGGTCGGCGCAGGCATCAGGAAATATGCGCCGAAGGCGTTCGTCATATGCATAACGAACCCGCTCGACGCCATGGTGTGGGCGCTGCAGAAGTTCTCGGGCCTGCCCAAGAGCCACGTCGTGGGCATGGCAGGCGTGCTCGATTCGGCGCGCTTCCGCTATTTCGTCGCCGAGGAGTTCAAGGTGTCGGTCGAGGACGTGACGGCTTTCGTGCTCGGCGGACACGGCGATTCCATGGTGCCGCTGACGCGCTATTCCACCGTCGCCGGCGTTCCTCTGCCCGATTTGGTCAAGATGGGCTGGACATCGAAGGAGAGGCTGGAGGCGATCGTGCAGCGGACCCGGGACGGCGGCGCCGAAATCGTCGGCCTGCTGAAATCTGGCTCCGCCTTCTACGCTCCCGCCTCGTCGGCCGTGCAGATGGCCGAGGCCTATCTGCGCGACAAGAAGAGGGTCCTGCCCTGCGCCGCGCATCTCGCGGGCCAGTACGGCGTCAAGAACATGTATGTCGGGGTTCCGGCGGTGATCGGTGCCGGCGGCGTAGAAAGGGTCATCGAGATCGATCTCAACAAGGCCGAGCAGAAGATGTTCGAGAAGTCCGTGTCCCAGGTGCAGGGGCTCTGCGAAGCCTGCGTGGCGATCGCCCCGGGTCTGGCGAAGAAGTAGAGCCGGGAGGCCGCTGAATGAACATCCATGAATATCAGGCAAAGGCGCTGCTCAGGTCGTTGGGCGCCCCAGTCGCCGAAGGCGTGCCGGTGTTCGCGGCCGAGGACGCGGAGGCGGCCGCCAAAAACCTCCCCGGACCGCTTTACGTGGTCAAGAGCCAGATCCACGCGGGCGGCCGCGGCAAGGGGCGGTTCAAGGAACTGGACGCGGATGCCAAGGGCGGGGTGCGGCTGGCCAAGTCCGTTGCCGAAGTGGTCGCCAATGCCCGCGAAATGCTCGGCAACACGCTTGTCACCAAACAGACCGGTCCTGCCGGAAAGCAGGTCAACCGGCTCTATGTCGAGGACGGCGCCGACATAGCTCGCGAACTCTACCTTTCGCTCCTGGTGGACCGGTCGGTGGGCAGAGTGGCTTTCGTCGTCTCCACCGAAGGCGGCATGGACATCGAGGCGGTGGCCCATGACACGCCGGACAGAATCTTCACTCTGCCCATCGATCCGACGGCCGGAGTCACCGCCGACGATCTGCAAGCCCTCAACGCCGCGCTGAAGCTCGAAGGCGAGGCGGCAGCAGACGGTGAAACGCTTTTCCCGCTTCTCTACGACGCCTTCGTCGGCAAGGACATGTCGCTCCTCGAGATCAATCCGCTGATCGTCATGAAGAACGGCCGCCTCAGGGTACTCGACGCCAAGGTATCCTTCGACAACAACGCGCTGTTCCGGCATCCCGATCTCGTCGAGCTTCGCGACGCCAGCGAGGAGGACGAGAAGGAAATCGAGGCTTCGAAGCACGACCTCGCCTATGTGGCGCTGGACGGCAACATCGGCTGCATGGTGAACGGCGCGGGCCTTGCCATGGCGACCATGGACATCATCAAGCTCTATGGCGCGGAGCCGGCGAACTTCCTCGACGTCGGCGGCGGCGCATCGAAGGAAAAGGTCACCGCGGCCTTCAAGATCATCACCGCCGATCCAGCCGTCAAAGGCATTCTCATCAACATCTTCGGCGGCATCATGAAGTGCGACGTGATTGCCGAAGGGGTCGTTGCCGCGGTGAAGGAAGTCGGCCTCGAGGTTCCCCTGGTGGTTCGGCTGGAGGGCACCAATGTCGAGCTCGGCAAGAGGATCCTGCGCGCGAGCGGCCTCAACCTAATACCTGCCGACGATCTCGACGATGCCGCAAAGAAGATCGTGGCGGCCGTAGGGAGCTAGAGCTGGCCGGTTTCAGGATCGGGAGCGCCGGCTGGCCAGTTGCCACGTCTTTTCGGAACCAGGAAAAATCCATGTCCATACTCGTCGACAGGAACACAAGAATTCTGGTGCAGGGGCTGACCGGGGAGGCCGGTTCATTCCATACCGAGCAGGCGCTTGCCTATCACGGCACGAAGATGGTCGGCGGCGTCCACCCCAAGAAGGGTGGAACGACATGGGACGGCAGCGTCGGCCTGCCGATCTTTGCCAGCGTGGCGGAGGGCAAGGCCAGGACCGGCGCCAATGCTTCGGTCGTCTATGTGCCGCCAGCCGGCGCCGCCGCCGCCATAATCGAAGCCATCGACGCGGAGGTCCCGCTCGTCGTGTGCATCACGGAGGGTATTCCGGTGATGGACATGGTGAAGGTCAAGGCAAGCCTCGACGGCTCCGCTTCCCGCCTCGTCGGTCCGAACTGCCCGGGTGTCGTGACCCCAGGCGAATGCAAGATCGGCATCATGCCAGGCAACATTTTCCGCAAGGGATCGGTGGGCGTTGTGTCGCGGTCGGGAACCCTTACCTATGAGGCGGTGTTCCAGACGACGAATGAAGGACTCGGCCAATCCACCGCGGTCGGCATCGGCGGCGATCCGGTCAAGGGGACCGAGTTCATCGACATACTGGAAATGCTCCTGGCCGATGACGAGACCGAATCCATCATCATGATCGGCGAGATCGGCGGGTCGGCGGAAGAGGACGCGGCACAGTTTCTGATCGACGAGGCGAGGCGCGGCCGCCGCAAGCCCATGGCCGGGTTCATCGCCGGCCGGACGGCACCTCCCGGTCGCACGATGGGCCATGCCGGCGCGGTGATCTCCGGCGGCAAGGGTGGCGCGGAAGACAAGATCGCCGCCATGGAGCGAGCCGGTATTCGCGTGTCGCCGTCTCCCGCCCGGCTCGGGAAGACGGTGGTGGAAGCCATCAGGGGCTGACGGCGGACGCCGCGCTGAACAGGAGACGGAGCATCAGCTCCGGGCATCGATGCAACGACAAGACCAGGCCAACGACCAGTTCGCGCTCACCTCGTTTCTCTATGGCGGCAACGCCGACTACATCGAGGCGCTCTACGCAGGTTGGCAGGACGACCCGAATTCGGTGACTGCCGAATGGCAGGATTTCTTCGCCGCACTCAAGGACGATGCAGGCGACGTCAGGAAGAACGCGGCGGGTGCTTCCTGGTCCAGGCCCGGGTGGCCGCTGCAGTCAAACGGAGAAATCGTGTCGGCCCTCGACGGCAACTGGGGTCTTGTCGAGAAGGTCATCGAGAAGAAGCTCCGGGACAAGGGTACGGGGAACGGGGCAGAACCGGGTGGCGCCGACGTCCTGCAGGCCACCCGGGATTCCGTCCGCGCGATCATGATGATACGCGCCTTCCGCATGCGCGGACACCTGCACGCCGACCTCGATCCGCTCGGCATCGCCAAGCCGCTCGAGGACTACAACGAGTTGTCGCCGCAAGCCTACGGTTTCACCGAGGCCGACTACGACCGCCCGATCTTCATCGATCACGTGCTGGGGCTGGAATACGCCACCATCCGTCAGATGCTCGACATCCTGACCAGGACCTACTGCTCGACGCTCGGCGTCGAGTTCATGCACATCTCGGATCCCGAGGAGAAGGCCTGGATACAGGCGCGCATCGAGGGCCCCGACAAGACGATCGCCTTCACCGCCGAGGGCAAGAAGGCGATCCTGCACAAGCTGATCGAGTCGGAAGGCTTCGAGCAATTCATCGACGTCAAGTACAAGGGCACCAAGCGTTTCGGGCTGGACGGCGCCGAGTCGCTCATTCCGGCGCTGGAGCAGATCATCAAGCGGGGCGGCGCGATCGGTCTCAAGGAGATCGTGCTGGGCATGGCGCATCGCGGCCGGCTCAACGTCCTGTCCCAGGTCATGGGAAAGCCGCACCGCGCCATTTTCCACGAATTCAAGGGAGGCTCCTTTGCACCCGACGACGTCGAAGGCTCCGGCGACGTCAAATACCACCTTGGCGCCTCTTCCGACCGCGAGTTCGACGGCAACAAGGTTCACCTGTCGCTGACGGCCAATCCCTCGCACCTGGAGATCGTCGATCCCGTCGTTATGGGCAAGGCGCGCGCCAAACAGGACCAGCTGTTCGGCCGAACGCGCGGCGAACTGGTGCCGTTGGAGGAACGCGCCAAGGTAATGCCGCTCCTGCTGCACGGCGACGCCGCCTTCGCCGGCCAGGGGGTGATCGCCGAAATCCTCGGCCTGTCGGGGCTGCGCGGCCATCGTGTCGCCGGGACGCTTCACTTCATCATCAACAACCAGATCGGCTTCACCACCAATCCGCGCTTTTCGCGTTCGTCGCCCTATCCGTCGGACGTGGCCAAGATGATCGAGGCGCCGATCTTCCACGTCAACGGCGACGATCCGGAAGCGGTGGTGCACGCCGCCAAGGTCGCCATCGAATTCCGCATGAAGTTCCAGAAGCCGGTCGTGGTCGACATGTTCTGCTATCGCCGCTTCGGCCACAACGAGGGCGACGAGCCCGCCTTTACCCAGCCGATCATGTATCGGAAGATCCGCACTCACAAGACGACTGCGCAGATCTATGCGGAGAAGCTGATTGCCGAAGGCCATATTGACCAGGCCGAGTTCGACAAGATGAAGGCCGACTGGCGCGCGCGCCTGGAGACGGAATGGGAAGTCGGCCAGCAGTACCGGCCGAACAAGGCCGATTGGCTGGACGGCGCGTGGTCGGGCCTCCGGACGGCCGACAACCAGGACGAGCAGCGGCGCGGCAAGACGGCCGTTCCGGTCAAGACCCTGAAGGAAATCGGCAGGAAGCTGACGGAGGTTCCGAAGGACTTCGAGGTCCACAAGACGATCGCCCGTTTCCTCGACACGCGCCGCGGCATGATCGAGTCGGGCGAAGGCATCGACTGGTCGACCGCCGAGGCGCTCGCCTTCGGCTCGATCCTGCTCGATGGGAATCCGGTCAGGTTGTCGGGACAGGACTCCGAGCGCGGCACGTTCAGTCAGCGCCACTCCGTCCTTTATGACCAGCGTGACGAGACCCGTTACATTCCGCTCAACAATATCGGCGCCGCGCAAGCCGGCTTCGAGGTCATCAACTCGATGCTGTCGGAGGAGGCGGTTCTCGGCTTCGAATACGGCTATTCGCTTGCCGAGCCGTCGGCGCTGACCCTGTGGGAAGCGCAGTTCGGCGATTTTGCAAACGGCGCCCAGGTCGTGTTCGACCAGTTCATTTCGTCCGGCGAGCGCAAATGGCTGAGAATGTCAGGGCTCGTCTGCCTGTTGCCGCACGGCTATGAAGGGCAGGGGCCGGAGCACTCTTCGGCGAGGCTGGAGCGGTTCCTTCAGCTTTGCGCCGAGGACAACATGCAGGTAGTCTATCCGACCACGCCGTCCAACTTTTTCCATGCGCTCAGACGGCAGCTCAAGCGCGACTTCCGCAAGCCGCTGATCCTGATGACGCCAAAGTCGCTGCTGCGCCACAAGCGGGCGGTTTCCACGCTTGCGGAACTGTCGGCCGAGAGCTCGTTCCACCGGCTTCTGTGGGACGATGCGCAGCAACTTCCCGATCAGACGGTCAAACTCACCAGGGACTCCAAGATTCGCCGCGTCGTGCTGTGCACGGGCAAGGTCTACTACGACCTCTACGAAGAACGGGAAAAGCGCGGCATCAACGACGTCTACCTGCTGCGCGTCGAGCAGCTCTATCCCTTTCCCGCCAAGGCGCTGATCAACGAGCTGTCGCGCTTCCGCGGCGCCGAAATGGTCTGGTGCCAGGAGGAGCCGAAGAACATGGGCGCCTGGGCATTCATCGACCCCTACCTGGAATGGGTGCTCGCCCACATAGACGCCAAGCACCAGCGGGTCCGGTATGCGGGGAGGCCGGCCGCGGCCTCCCCTGCCACCGGGCTCATGTCGAAGCACCTGGCGCAGCTTGCGGCACTGGTCGAGGATGCGCTCGGTGGATAGGGTCCTCGAAGACGGAAACGGGCACGAACGACATGGCTACTGAAATCCGCGTCCCTACGCTCGGCGAATCGGTATCCGAGGCGACGGTCGGCAAGTGGTTCAAGAAGGTGGGCGACACCATCACTGCCGACGAACCGGTGGTCGAACTCGAGACCGACAAGGTCACCATCGAGGTGCCGGCGCCGGCCGCGGGCAGGCTAGCGGAGATCGCTGTCAAGGACGGCGAAACAGTCGGAGTCGGGGCGCTGCTCGGCCAGCAGCTTGGCAGCCGCCGGAGCCGGCGGCATCTCGCGTTCCTTCACCGAATCGCCGCCGCCGGCTACGGAAGCCGTCTTGCCCGCCGCCTCCTTCACCGAGTCGGCGCCGGACGCGCCCGCTGCCTGTGCGACCGCCTGCGGTTTCGTCTGGGGTGCCGCAGCCTTCTTCGGAGCGGGCGAGACA
>JAJFMR010000385.1 GCA_020696915.1 Rhizobiaceae bacterium
CGCCCGTCCCGGGCGCCGGCAAAACGACGGCATCCCACATGCTAGACGCCCAGATATCGGTCGCTCGTGTCGGCCCCGAGTTCGGACGGTCGCCCTGACCAGACGCTGCGGCCATTCTCGAGGATGGTGCAGCGGTCCGACACCGGCAGCAACTCGCCGAGCGTCTTGTCGACGATCAGGATCGACAGTCCCTCGGCCTTGAGGAGGTGGATCGAGCGCCAGATGTCCCTGCGGACGACCGGGGCCAATCCTTCGGTGGCCTCGTCGAGCACGAGCAGCCGCGGATTGGTCATCAGCGCCCGGCTGATTGCCAGCATCTGCTGCTCGCCGCCTGACAGGGTGCGGGCGGGTTGTCCCCGTCGTTGGCTCAGCGGCGGAAAGAGATCCTCCACCCGCGCCAGCGTCCACCGGCCCGGCCGCGCTGCTGCAAGCAGGTTTTCCGTCACCGTGAGGTTGGGAAAGCACCGCCTACCTTCCGGGACCAGGCCGAGGCCCTTTCTGGCAATCACGTGCGGCGACTGCCGGCAAATGTCCGTTCCGTCGAAGTGGATCGAGCCTGCAAAGGGCGGCGTGAGGCCGAATATCGCCCGGATGGTCGTCGACTTGCCCATTCCGTTCCGCCCCATCAGGGCCACGACTTCCCCCTCGCCCACCTCGAGATCGACACCGAACAGCGCCTGGCTCGCCCCATAGGACGCTTCGAGGGAGGCGACTTCGAGCAGGCTCACGCGGTGTCTCCGAGATAGGCGCGGCGGACCTCGGGATCCCGGCGTATGTCGTCGACCTTGCCGCTGGCGATCACCCGGCCGTAGACCAGCACCGAGATCCGGTCGGCCAGCGCGAAGACGGCGTCCATGTCATGCTCCACCAGAAGGATCGGCGCCTCCTGGCGCAATCCGGCCAGAAAAGACGTCAACTGCCTCGACCCTTCCGCACCCATCCCGGCCATCGGTTCGTCGAGCAGGAACGCCCTGGGACCAAGCGCCAGCGCGATGGCGATCTCCAGGCGGCGGCGCTCGCCATGCGACAGTTCGGCCGCTGCGATTCCGGCGCGGCCTGCAAGACCGACCTGGGCGAGCTTCTGCATGGCCGGTTCCATCAGCGTTCGGTCGGACTGTACGTTCCTGAAGAAGCGGAAGCTCGATCCCTGGCGGGCCTGCACGGCCAGCATGACGTTGCGGAGCGAGGAAAATTCCGGCGCAATCGTGGATACCTGGAATGTCCGGGCAAGTCCAAGGCGTGCCCGTTGGGCTACACCGAGCCCGGCGATGTCGCGCCCGCAGAAGTGCAGCCTGCCTGCATCCGGCTTCAGCGTTCCGGCGATCTGATGCAGCAGGGTCGTCTTGCCGGCGCCGTTCGGTCCGATGAGCGCGTGGATTTCACCCGGGCGCAGATCGAGGCTTACGCCATCGGTGGCCTTCAGGGCACCAAAACTCTTGGACAGGCCCGAAACTTCGAGGATCGGATCAGCCATGCCGGAGCCTTCCTGCGAACAGGCCGATCAGGCCGCCGCGCGCAAATACGACGACGCCGAGCAGGATGAGGCCTAGGAAGAACTGCCACCGCTCGGTGACGCCGCCCAGCACGAATTCCAGCATCACGTAGAGCAGCGCTCCGGCGACAGGTCCGAACAGCCTGCCGACGCCGCCGAGCACGACGAGCACGATCAGTTCGCCCGACATCTGCCAGGAGAGCATCGCCGGACTGACGAAGCGATTGAGATCCGCGAACAGCGCGCCGGCAACACCCGTTATCGCGGCGGAGATGACGAAGGCGGTGAGGCGGATCGGGAAAGGCCCGATACCCACCGAAGCAAGGCGCAGATCGTTCTGTCGGACAGTCTCGAGGGCGGCGCCGAAGCGCGCATGACGAAGCAGGTGGAAGAACAGCAGCGCCAGCGCAAGCAGCCCGTAGCAGATGAGGAGGAAGGGCAACGGCTTCAGCGTGTCTACGCCGGGAAAAGTATTGCGGACGTAGAACGACAGGCCGTCCTCGCCGCCATAAGCCGGCCAGGAAACCGCGAAGTAATAGACCATCTGCGCAAAGGCGAGCGTGATCATGATGAAATAGACGCCGGACGTTCGCAGGCTGATGGCACCGATCGGCAATGCGACGGCCATGCTTGCCAGGGCAGCGACGAGCCAGATCGCCGGCATCAGCTTGGTGCCCGGAATGCTGGCGAGAATCGGCTCCATGTTGAAGGCGTGGACGGCCAGGATGCCCGCCGCATAGCCGCCGATCCCGAAAAAGGCGGCATGGCCGAAGGAGACCAGTCCACCGAGCCCCAGCGCGACATTCAGCCCGACGGCGGCCAGCGCGAGGATGGCTATTCTGGTGGCCAGCGTAAGGTAGAAGGGCTCGCCGAGTGCCAGGGCAAGGACGGGGGCGCACATCAGCCCCGCGGCGAGCACGGTGTTTACGGCGCCTTCCCGGGTCATCTTCACGTCGCTCACGAGCCCGCCGGGAAGAGGCCCTGCGGCCGGACGGCGAGAATGATCGCCATGACGACGTAGATCAGCATCGAGGCCAGCGCCGCGCCCGTCGAAGCGGCCGCCGACGGTGCGACGACGGCCGACAGTATCCAGGGCAGCAGGAAACGTCCCATCGTGTCCACGAGGCCGACCAGGATGGCGCCGATCAGCGCCCCGCGTACCGAACCGATGCCGCCGATCACGATGACCACGAAGGCGAGGATCAGCACCGGCTCGCCCATGCCGACCTGCACCGACTGGAGCGCCCCCACCAGCGCCCCGGCCAGGCCGGCAAGCGACGCGCCCAGTGCGAAGACCACCGTGTAGAGGGTACGGATGTCCACACCCAGAGCGGCGATCATCTCGCGGTCCGATTCGCCCGCCCGGATGCGCATGCCCAGCCGGGTGCGGCCGATGAGCAGATAGAGGCCGATCGCCACGCCCACTCCGACGCCGATGATGGCCAGCCGATACGATTGGTATCTCGAGCCGCCGGGCAGCGGCAGCGTGCCCTGGAGCAGCGGCGGAATGTCGAGGTAGAGCGGGAAAGACCCGAACAGCCAGCGCGTGCCTTCGGACAGAATGAGGATCAGCGCGAAAGTGGCGAGCACCTGATCGAGATGATCGCGGGCATAGAGCCGCCTGATGACCAGGATCTCTATCAGCGCGCCGGCCAGTGCGGCTGCAGCCAGGCTGGCGGCCAGCCCGAGCCAGAAGGATCCCGTCGCGGTCGCGACGGCGGCGCAGGCGAACGCGCCGATCATGTAGAGCGAGCCATGTGCCAGGTTGATCAACCCCATGACGCCGAAAATCAGCGTCAGGCCGGCCGACATCAGAAACAGCGTGACACCGAACTGGAGACCGTTGAGCAGTTGCTCGATGAACAGGGCTGTCTGCACAGGCTACCGTACAGGTGGGAGGGTGACAGCCAGGTTTGCCTGCAGCCGGCGAGGAACCTGTTTCGCGAGGGCAGCGCGAGATTGCACGGTGCTGCCCTCGA
>JAJFMR010000386.1 GCA_020696915.1 Rhizobiaceae bacterium
GCCATGCGTTCAAATGGCAAGACCGCGTCCAGGGGGCGCGGTTTTTGCCGTCTTGAACTCAGGACGAGGCTGCCAGGCGCCGGAAATTGGCGCGCACCGTGCGCCCGGCCGGTCGCAGCGCGGCATTCAGCGATTGCTCGATGGCGGCCCCGGTGAGGATCGAAGGGGTGCGTCCCGACAGGATTTCCGGCCAGAAGCGTGCGGCAGAGGCCATCATCGACATCTGCGCGGCAAAGGCTCCCTCAGCCACGGCCGCCGCCTTCTCGCTGACCGCCAGCGCGGATTCGGCGGCCCATTGCCCTGCGTTCCCCGCTTCGGCTGCCATCAGCGGCAGCCGCATGAAGATCACCATCGGCGCGAGCATCAGGTCGCTGCCCAGCGCAGTGCCTATGCGGACCGGCCTGGCCCTGATTCGTCTCTTCACGATGCTGCCCCTCGTCCGACCCGGCGTTGTCCGGCCTGAACGAGGCCGCGGCAACAACGGTTCCCCCTTGCTCAGCTTCTTCCGCGCAATTCTGCTTCGGCGCCGTCCAGCGCCTTCAGGATGCGGTCGATCGCCAGATCGATCGTCTCCCTCGTCCATATCAGCGGCGGCGACAGGATCATCGTGTCTCCGGTTGCCCGCATCATCAGGCCGTTTGCGATCGAGTGGTCGCGGATAGTCGTGCCCGCGGTTCCAACAGGCTGGAATCTTTCCTTCGTCCGCTTGTCGCGGACGATCTCGATCGCCCCCATCAATCCGATGGCGCGCGTTTCGCCGACCAGCCCATGTCCCGAAACCATCTCTTTCAACTGGCGGGCGAAATACGGACCGGTATCGTCGCGTACCCGCTCCACCAGGCCTTCCCTCTCGATGATCTCGAGGTTGGCAAGGCCGACCGCGCAACACACCGGATGGCCCGAATAGGTGTAGCCGTGGAAGAATTCGCCGCCCTTGTCGACGAGCGTCGCGGCGATCCGGTCCGAGACGAGCAGTGCCGACAGCGGCAGGTAGCCGGAGGTCAGCGCCTTGGCGGTGGTTATCGTGTCGGGCTCGACGCCGAAGGTCTCGGCCGCGAACCAGTGTCCGGTGCGGCCGTAGCCGGTGATGACTTCGTCGAACATCAGGAGCACGTCATGGGCGCGGCAGATCCGCTGCACTTCCGGCCAGTAGCTGGCGGGCGGAATCTTGACGCCGCCTGCCCCCATGACCGGTTCGCCGATAACGCCGGCGACCCGGTCGGCACCGGCCTCCAGAATGGCATTCTCGATCGCGCTCGCCGCCCGAAGGCCAAAATCGTGGTCGCTTTCGCCGGGTTCCGCCAGTTCGAAGGCATAGGGCGGCATGACGTGGACGATGTTGGGCACGGCGCCCCCGAGTTGGCCATGCATTCCTTCCATGCCGCCCAGCGACGCCCCGGCCACCGTGGAGCCGTGATAGGCCATCCTGCGGGAGATGATGCGGTTCTTCTCCGGGCGGCCCTCCAGAGCCCAGAAATGGCGGACGAGCCTGAGAGCGGTGTCGTTCGATTCGGAGCCGGATGTGCCGAAGAAGACCTGGTTGAGATGCTTCGGCGCCAGGCCCGCGATCTTCTGCGCCAGAAGGGCGGTCGGCGGCGTCGCACAGCGGAAGAACGAATTGTAGTAGGGCAGCTCGTTCATCTGCCGGAATGCCGTTCCGGCGAGCTCCTCCCGGCCATAGCCGACATTGACGCACCACAGGCCCGCCATGCCGTCGAGGATTTCGTTGCCGTCGCTGTCGTAAATGAACGGCCCGTCGGCGCGCACGATCATCCGCGACCCGGCGCCTCGGAGATCGCGATGATCGGTGAAGGGATGAAGATGGTGCGCGGCGTCGATCTGCTGAAGGTTTTCCAGCACGATATTCGGGTAAGTCATGGCTTTGGTTCGTCCCGTTGTCATCAATCCGGCGGTCTGCCGGGCGACTTCAGCGGCCTTCCGGTGGCGAATAGCCGATCCGCGCACAAAGCAGCAGCAGCTCCGCACGCCGCGTTCGAGACGTCGGGATTACGGCGATCAGGCGCCCGGCGGAGCAGGCCTCGATGTGCGGCATGACCGGCACTCTACAGCATCGGATGGAAAGCGGAACACCCGCAGCGACGTGCATTGTAACGAACGCAGTTGCCCTGACGGCATCTGGCAGCATCGGTTCGTTACATTGATCCTTAACCATGGAACTCTCGGACGAAGGTAGAAAAAGGGCACGCGACCTGGGCGGGAACGGTGCCGTCGACCGAGGAGAGGTTGAAATGGAACAGGTCTGGACAGTCGACAAACACGACGTGCCGAGAGGCGATCTCGAATTCTGGGCGACGCGGCGCGGTATCCTGGGGGAATCGGCCAAGCCGGATGTCGGCCCGGTGAACGATGGCTGGCGAGGAACGAATACGCTGAAATGGATCACGTTCATCGCGGCCCTCTTGTTTGCTTCGGGATTGGCCGTGCAAGCATCGGTGTGGCCGATCGGTTGAGCCGGAACTCGCTGATTTACGCCGCATGCGCTGCAGGTCCCTTGGCCCACGCGTGTGCCATTGTCGACCTTCGGTACCAAGGGTCGAGGTCCCCATTGCAGGCGACTCGGCCGTCGGTATCGAGCATTCGCAGACGACTTGCAGAGGCGAAGGGCGGAAGTCCGCGAGCCTGAGATAGGGCGATGCGTAATCCGGCCGCTCCGCCAGGACGAGGCTGAGCCCCTGGCGCGCAATGCGAAAGAGCTGGTCCCGGCCGGTCAGGCTGCAGCGGTCGTGCTCAACGGTAGCGCCACGGTCTCCAGGCGGGAAAGGTCGAACCGCTTGGAGGCGAAGTCGATGTCGAAACCAACCACCTCGCCCCTGTCGTCCAGATCGACCACGAGTCCGTCTGCCACCTCGCGGGTCTCCGCGCCCGGCGCATCCTTGAGCTCGATGTAGAGGCTGTCGGTGTCAGGATAGTAGTGAAGCTTCATGGTGCCTTGTCCTTGTAGTCACGGTCGAAGAATGCATTGTGGACCGTTTCGCCATCTTCCAGTGTAACGACCCGGAGCATCCGCGTCTTGCATAGTGTCCGCCTCTTCATGATTGGTTGAATCAAAGTCCCACAGCCCCGACTTCCGCGTTGTGGGTTTTGCCAAACGCCGGACCAACGCGCAATGAGCCATGCCGTCAGGATGCTAACGACACACCCCTGATCGGGGATGGTAATGGTGCGGGAGCGCGGGCCCTCACCTGCGCAACGGAACATGGATCACCCATGTCCCGCCGGCTTCAATGCTGGGAGGCTGAGTGGCACTCGGACCCATCCGTGTCGACGCCCCGATCTTCCTCTGGATCCCGGGACGTCGCTTCCATCGCGCAGCGGGTCTCCGCCTCCGCAATGGGGCGCCCCGGCGCAGTCCATGATGCGGGCCGCAGGCTGCCGCGATCAGGAACGTCATGGGCGCCTTCAACAAGCCGAACCCGCGCCGGCGGTCGAGCCGGCCCGCTGCGGCG
>JAJFMR010000387.1 GCA_020696915.1 Rhizobiaceae bacterium
TCGCATCAGGAAGATAGGGCGTTCCCGCACTGTGGAGACAGGCGGAAATGCTTCAAGTGGCGGAAACGGGAATGTCCGGAGAGGCTCCGGACATTCCGACGTGTTTTGCAGGTGCTGAGCCGGCGGTTCAGCCGGCCCATCTCGTCATCAGGTGCCGGAGCGGTTCTCGACCGGCCGCGCGGGGTCGGCGGTCCACTCGGCCATCGAGCCGTCATACATGCTCGTCTGCCTGTTGCCGAGCACCTCGCTCAGTCCGAACCAGGCGATCGAGGCCCAGTGGCCGGTGTTGCAGAAGGTGATGTTCTCCTCGCTTTCGGCAAGGCCAACCCCTTCCGAGAGCGCCTTGACCGTTTCCGGACGAGCGAACAGCGCCAGCTCGCCGCTGTAGAGATCGCCATGCTTGATGTTGACGGCGCCGGGAATGGTGCCGAGCGCGCGGACCACCGGGCTCTTCGACTTGCCCTCGAACTGCTCCGCCGGGCGGCCGTCGACGAGTGTCACGCCCGACTTCAGGGCCGTCTCGACCTCGGCAGTCGTGGCCAGGAGTTCGTCACGGGGCGCGGCCTCGAACGTGGCCGGCTGCGGCTCGGTGGGCGACGCGGACCGCGTCCCCCCAGCGGCGTCGAACTGGCGCCAGCCGCCGTCCAGAATCGAAACCTCGTCGTGGCCCAGATATTTGAACGTCCAGTAGACGCGGGTCGCGCCGCCGAACTCGGTGGAGTCGGTGCCCCAGGGCACGATGATCACATGGTCGTCATTGTCGATGCCGAGGTCGCCGATCAGCTTGGTGACCTGGTCGAGCGGCGGCAGCATCCCGGGAATCCCGTCGACCTCGGTACGCCAGCCCGCCGAAGCGTAAGGCGCGACGACCGCATCGGCGATGTAGGGCTTGTCGCCGAGGTCGGTCTCCTTGATCTTGTCGCGGATGTCGAGCACGACGACATTGTCCTTGCCGGCATTGGCCTTCAGCCATTCGGAATCGACGAGCGGGCTGACGCCGCCGGACTGTGCGAAAGCCGGCGCGGCGAAGCCGACCGCCAGCACGAAGGTGAGGGGTGCGATACGCATTGTGGGATGCTCCTTGGGACGTGTCGGACGGGTTCTACGCAGAGTTGACGGAACTGTCAGGGCACGCGGCTACCCAGACCTGTCGCAGACCGGAAAAAACGTCTCCAGTTCGCGGCCTGTCGGAAATTTCATTCCGGAACACCTCGAATTCCCGTCGGACACCCTCCGCATCGGCACCGATCGGCTCAGGCCGCTACAAGTCGCTCGGGCGATCAGCGGCGCGAAAGTGTTTCGACAATTTCAGGCCCTGTGCCTGGTAGTTGGAGCCGAGATCGACGCCGTAGAGCGCGTTGGGGCGTTTCAGCATGTGCTCGTAGACCAGCCGGCCGACGATCTGGCCGTGTTCCAGGATGAACGGGACCTCGTGGCTGCGCACCTCGAGCACCGCGCGGCTGCCGGCCCCCCCGGAAGCGGAGTGGCCGAAGCCGGGGTCGAAGAAGCCGGCATAGTGGACGCGGAACTCGCCGACCAGCGGGTCGAACGGCGTCATCTCGGCAGCATAGAGAGGCGGCACGTGCACGGCCTCGCGCGACACGAGGATATAGAATTCGTCCGGGTCGAGCACCAGTTCGGCGGCGCCGTGAGCATGAAGCGGCTCCCAGAAGTCGAGCACCTCGTGAGCGCCGCGCAGATCGACGTCGACCAGACCGGTATGATGCTTGCCGCGATAGCCGATAAGCCTGCCTTGCTCGCCGCCGAGGTCGATGGAAAGCGCGATGCCGCCGCCTGAAATGTTGGGCGGTTCGGTCGCCACCAGGGTTTCGGCACGGTGCAACTCGCCAAGCTCCCGTTCCGACAGCAGCGCATTGCCGCGGCGAAAGCGAACCTGCGACAGGCGCGAGCCGCTGCGCACCACGATCGGAAAGGTGCGCGGACTGACCTCGAGGTAGAGCGGGCCGTCATAGCCGGCCGCAATCTTGTCGAACTCGGGACCCCTGTCGGTGAGCAGCCTGGTGAAGATGTCGAGCCGGCCGGTCGAACTCTTCGGGTTGGCCGATGCCGAGATATGGGGCGGCAGCTTCATGCTCTCGAGCAACGGGACGATGTAGACGCAGCCGGTCTCCAGCACCGCGCCGCGCGCCAGATCGATCTCGTGAAGCTTCAGCCGTTCGAGCTTGTCGGCGACCGCATGCGCCGGCCCCGGCAGGAAGCTGGCGCGCACGCGCCACGCCTTGCCGCCGAGCCGGAGATCGAGGCTTGCGGGCTGGATCTGGTCCGGATCGAGCGGGCGCGACGCCGCGAGCCCTCCCGAAGCGAAAAGCCCGGCAATATCCTCGTCCGGAAGGATGCCCGTCTGCCGCAAGATCGCAATCCCAATGGCCTGAAAACGCCGGTCGCCGGCGAACGTCCGCCTGCTGTCGGCCAGCCAGGAGCGGTTTTAATGAAGCCGCCGATTGACGCAAGCGGAAGGGCGGCCTAAAGCGTCTCTTATCCCGTGGTGATTTGGCCGGTCGGCTTGCAGCCACGTTAAAGAAGTCGCTAAAGGACCGTCGGGCCTGAAGGGCCTTTGGGACCGGTTGCGGCTTTCGCGGCCGGTTTTTTTGTTGTTGGGGTCTGGTGATGACATTGAAGTCGCGCAACTGGAAGCCGGCCACCGCGCTCGTGCATGGCGGCACGCTGCGCTCGCAGTTCGGCGAGACCTGCGAGGCGCTCTATCTCACGCAGGGCTATGTCTATGAGACGGCCGAAGCCGCCGAGGCGCGCTTCAAGGGCGAAGAGCCCGGCTTCATCTATTCACGTTACGCCAACCCGACGGTCGACATGTTCGAGCGCCGCATGTGCGCGCTCGAAGGCGCCGAAGACGCCCGCGCCACCGCCTCGGGCATGGCGGCGGTGGCGGCGGCGCTGCTCTGCAGCGTCCGGGCCGGTGACCACATCGTGGCGGCGCGCGCGCTGTTCGGCTCCTGCCGCTGGATCGTCGAGACGCTGGCGCCCCGATACGGGATCGAGACCACGCTGGTCGACGGCACCGAAATGTCGAACTGGGAAGCGGCGATCAGGCCCAACACAAAGCTTTTCTTCCTGGAAAGCCCGACCAACCCGACCCTCGAAGTCATCGACATCGCCGGGGTTGCCTCGCTTGCCAAGGCCGCCGGCGCGCGACTGGTGGTCGACAATGTGTTCGCGACCCCGCTGCAGCAGCGGCCGCTCGAACTCGGCGCCCATGTCGTCGTCTACTCGGCCACCAAGCACATAGACGGGCAGGGCCGTTGCCTCGGGGGCGTCATCCTCTCGGACAAGGAGTGGATCGACCGCAACCTGCACGATTATTTCCGCCACACCGGCCCCAGCCTGTCGCCGTTCAATGCCTGGACGCTGTTGAAGGGCCTGGAGACCCTGCCGGTCAGGGTCCGGCAGCAGACGCAAAGCGCCGGCGTCATCGCCGACATGCTGGCC
>JAJFMR010000388.1 GCA_020696915.1 Rhizobiaceae bacterium
CGCCTCGACGATGCCGGGCTCGTCGTCCTGCCCGCTGGCCTGAAGCGGGGCGCCAACGTTCGTCCGGCTGGCGAGGATTTTCCGCTGGGCGCCACGGTGCTGCCGGCGGGCCGGCGCATGCGTCCGCAGGATGTGGCGCTTGCCGCTGCTCTTGGCCTCGGGTCGGTCGAGGTCCGACGGAAAATTCGGGTCGCGGTCTTTTCGACCGGCAACGAGATCGTGGCGCCGGGGGCGCCGCGCGGGCCGGTGCAGCTCCACGATTCGAACCGCTTCATGCTGGCCGCCATGCTGTCGCGGCTCGGCTGCGCGGTGACCGACCTCGGCATCCTTGCCGATGACCCGGCGGCGATCGGCGGCACGCTCGATGCCGCGGCGGGTTTGCACGATCTCGTCATCGCCTCGGGCGGGGTGTCGACCGGCGAAGCCGATTTCGTCAAGAGCGCCGTCGAGGCGGTCGGCTCGCTGCTCTTCTGGCGCGTCGCGATCAAGCCGGGGCGGCCGGTGGCGATGGGGGTCATTCGCGGCGCCGCCTTCATCGGCCTGCCCGGCAATCCGGTGGCAAGCTTCGTGACCTTCCTGCACATTGCGCGCCCGGCCATCCTGGCGCTCGCCGGCGGCCGGGCGGAGACGCCGGTCGGCACGCCGGTGCGCGCCGCCTTTTCGTACCGCAAGAAGGAAGGAAGGCGCGAATATGCGCGCGCCTTCCTGCGGGGCGCCGGGGACGGCACGCTGGAAGCGGTGAAATTCCCGCGCGAGGGCGCCGGGCTGCTGTCGTCGCTGGTCGAGACCGACGGCCTGGTCGAGCTTCCCGAGGCCGCCACCTCGGTCCGCCCCGGCGACACGGTCCGCTTCCTGCCCTGGTCGAGCCTGCTGTGACGGAGCGTGGCGCCAGGCGTCCTCCTGGTTCGACAGGCTCACCATGAGGACTACTGAGAGAGCGATGCCCTAATAAATTTCAGCAAGCTGATAGACTATCTTACAGCATGAATGCAGGACTTGGGAGCTGGCAGACAACATTCCTCACGGTAAGCCAGCTTGGCTGGCCCTCACGGAGAGCCGGCGCTCTCAGTAGCCCTCATGGTGAGCCTGTCGAACCACGAGGGCGCTGGGCTCCATGTTTCGCACCCTGCTTCGAAATGACGCAGCGCCGTGTGTCGTCCGTCTCAAAGTTGACGTTTCCGCCTCCCGGCGGCACCCTGTCGGGCATGGCGGCGACCACTCTGCTCGATCTCATCGGCCTCAAATGTCCATGGCCCGCATTGAAGACGCGGCATGCGCTGGGCAGGATCGCGGCGGGCGACAGGCTGGAGGTCCATTGCAGCGATCCGCTGGCGGCGATCGACATTCCCAACATGGTCCGCGAGACGGGCGACCGCCTCGAGCAGGCACGCCAGGACAGCGGCCGGCTGGTCTTCCTCATCGAGAAGGCGGGTGCTGCCGCGCCGGGCGATCCGCCTTGCCGACGCGGCTAGCCGGCGGTCGGCGCACCGGCGGCCGACCGGTTGCGGCTCCAGCTGGTCGGAAATTTCATTGCTTGCCGCCTGCGACTATGGGAACAGGCAGCATGGCCGGCGGAGCCGCCGGCCGACGGGAGAGATCATGAACATGATGGATCGCCGGAAACGGGATCGCGGACCAAAGGGCCGGCCGCTGGACGACGGCGCGCTCATCGAGGTGCGGACGCTGCTCGGCAACCGCCCGCGGCGCCGCGACCTGCTGATCGAGTTCCTGCATCTTGTCCAGGACGCCCATGGCTGCCTGTCGGCGGCGCATCTGCGCGCGCTCGCCGAAGAGATGCGGCTGTCCCAGACCGAGGTCTACGAGGTGGCCTCATTCTACGATCATTTCGACATCGTCAGGGAAGGCGAGGCGCGGCCGGCGCCGCTGACCATCAGGGTCTGCGATTCGGTGAGCTGCATGATCGCCGGCTGTGAAACCCTGCTCGAAGATCTCGCGGCAAGTGCCGACCCGGCCGCCATTCGCGTCGTCAGGGCCCCCTGCATCGGCCGCTGCGCCGCAGCGCCCGCCGCGCGGATCGGCGACCGCGAGGTCGATCGGGCAACCGCCGAAGGCCTGCTGGAGATGGCCCGCACAGGCGAGACCGGGATCGCGGTGCCCCCCTATGCCGGCCTCGACGCCTACCGCGCCGGCGGCGGCTACGTCGTCCTGGAAAAGCTTCGAAAGGGAGAGCTTTCGGCTGAAGGCATCATCGCCATGCTCGGCGATGCCGCGTTGCGCGGCCTCGGCGGCGCCGGCTTCCCGGCCGGCCGCAAATGGGAATTCGTTCGCTCCTATCCCGGCCCGCGCCTGATGACGGTGAACGGCGACGAGGGCGAGCCCGGGACCTTCAAGGACCGTTTCTACCTCGAGACTGACCCGCACCGCGCCTTCGAAGGCGCGCTGATCGCCGCCCAGGCGGTCGGGGCCGAGCGCATCTACTACTACATGCGCGACGAATATGCCGCGGTGCTTGCCGTCCTCGCCGCCGAGATCGCCGCGCTCGAAACCGCCGGCCTCATCGCGCCGGGCTTCATCGAGCTCAGGCGCGGGGCCGGCGCCTACATATGCGGCGAAGAAAGCGCCATGATCGAGAGCATCGAGGGCAAGCGCGGCCTGCCGCGCAACCGGCCGCCCTACATCGCCGAGGTCGGCCTGTTCGGACGCCCGACGCTGAACCACAATGTCGAGACGCTGTGGTGGATCCGCGACATCGTCGAAAAGGGCCCGCAATGGTTTGCCGGGCAGGGCCGCCCCGGCCATCCCGGCGTGCGCTCATGGTCGGTTTCGGGTCGCGTCAGGGAGCCCGGGGTGAAGCTGGCGCCGGCCGGCGTCACGGTTCGCGAACTGATCGACGACTACTCGGGCGGCATGGCCGAGGGGCATCGCTTCAAGGCATATTTGCCGGGCGGCGCCTCGGGCGGTATCCTGCCGGCGTCGATGGGCGACATTCCGCTCGATTTCGGCGGCGAGCTCGCCAGGCTCGGCGGCTTTGTCGGCAGCCACGCGGTGGTGGTGTTTTCGGACGCCGACAACATCAGGGACGTCACCGTCAACCTGATGAGGTTCTTCAGGCACGAGAGCTGCGGCCAGTGCACGCCCTGCCGCGAAGGCACGGCCAAGATGGTGACGCTGCTTGGCGCGCCCGGCGCGCCCGACGAACCCGCTCTGCGCGACCTGGAGACGGTGATGCGCGACTCCTCGATCTGCGGGCTTGGCCAGGCGGCGCCCAATCCGGTAAACCATCTCCTGACCTATTTCCGGGAAGATCTTGAAAATGACCGATAGAATAAAATTCACCCTCGACGGAAAGGCGGTCACCGCCGCGCCTGGCGAAACCATCTGGGAGGTGGCGAAGCGCGAGGGCACGCGCATTCCGCATCTCTGCCACGTCGATCTTCCGGGCTACCGCGCCGACGGCAACTGCCGCGCCTGCATGGTCGACGTGGAGGGCGAGCGCGTGC
>JAJFMR010000389.1 GCA_020696915.1 Rhizobiaceae bacterium
ACAACATGGTGCGCGCTACTTTCGATGCCTTGAAGAACCAGATGCACCCCAAGGATGTCGCGGCCCATCGCGGCATCAAGTATTCGACGCTCCAGGCCCGCCGCGGCTCGGCTGTGGCTGCTGAAGAATAAGAAGCGCCGAGGACCCGGAAGATGGCAAGGAAAGCTACAAAGACCGTGACTGTCGAGCAGATCGGCAGCCCGATCCGCCGGCCGCAGGCGCAGCGCGCGACGCTGGCGGGCCTCGGCCTCAACAAGATGCATCGCCGCCGCACGCTGGAGGATACACCCTCGGTTCGCGGCATGATCGCGGCCGTCCAGCACCTCGTCCGCGTCGTGGACGAGAAGTAGACGCCGAGGAGTATGACAATGAAACTCAACGACTTGCGTGACAAGGACGGCGCCACCCATTCGCGAAAGCGGCTTGGACGTGGAATAGGCTCCGGATCCGGCAAGACGGCTGGCCGCGGGGTCAAGGGGCAGAAGGCGCGCTCCGGCGTTTCCATCAACGGCTTCGAGGGCGGCCAGATGCCGCTCTACCGGCGTCTGCCGAAGCGCGGCTTCAACAATATCTTTGCCAAGGAGTTCGTGACCGTGTCGCTGGCCCGGCTCCAGGCGGCCGTCGACGCCAAGAAGCTCGATCCGAAGAAGACGGTAACGGCCCAGGCACTGGTCGAGGCGGGCGTCATCCGCCGCGCCCGGGACGGCGTGCGGCTGCTTTCGGGCGGCGAACTGAAGGCGAAGCTTGCCATCGAGGTCGCCGGTGCATCGAAGGCGGCCGTCGAGAAGGTCGAGAAGGCCGGAGGCTCGGTCACCCTGCCTGAAAAGAAGGCAGAGGCGTCAGAGTAGGGGCCTGATCCAGGCGGCGGCAGGGGATGGCCGCCGCTTGCAACTTCGGTTACCGGAGCATATCTCACGGCTCCGGTGGCGCCTCAGACGCAGGCCGGCGTGACCGAGCGGAGACTTTTGCATGGCATCGGCTGCTGAACAGCTTGCATCCAACCTGAATTTCGCAGCCTTCGCCAAGGCGGAGGATCTCAAGAAGCGCATCTGGTTCACGCTCGGTGCGCTGCTCGTATACCGCCTCGGTACCTACATTCCGCTGCCAGGCATCAATCCCGATGCCTTTGCGCAGGCCTTCACGCAGCAGAGCGGCGGCGTGCTCGGCGTGTTCAACATGTTTGCCGGCGGCGCCGTCGAGCGCATGGCGATCTTCGCGCTGGGCATCATGCCCTATATCTCCGCATCGATCATCATGCAGTTGATGACCTCGGTGGTTCCGACGCTCGAGGCCCTGAAGAAGGAAGGCGAGCAGGGCCGCAAGATCATCAACCAGTATACGCGCTACGGAACTGTGCTGCTTGCACTGGTGCAGGCCTACGGCATAGCCGTCGGGCTCGAAAGCGGCAGCGGTATCGTCACCGATCCCGGCCTTTTCTTCCGTATCTCGGCTGTCATCACGCTGGTCGGCGGCACCATGTTCCTGATGTGGCTCGGCGAGCAGATCACCGCGCGCGGCATCGGCAACGGCATCTCGTTGATCATCTTTGCCGGCATCGTGGCCGGCATGCCGGGGGCCATCGGCGGCACGCTCGAACTGGGCCGTACCGGGGCGCTATCGACGGGGCTGATCCTGGCGATCATCGTACTGGCCGTCGTGGTCGTCGCGATCATCGTCTTTTTCGAGCGCGCGCAGCGCCGGCTGCTCATCCAGTATCCGAAGCGTCAGGTCGGAAACCGCATGTTCCAGGGCGACACCTCGCACCTGCCGCTGAAGCTGAACACGTCTGGCGTGATCCCGCCGATCTTTGCGTCGTCGCTGCTGCTCCTGCCTGCCACCATCGCCGGATTTTCCGACACGTCGACCCTGCCTGCCTGGGCCGGCACCATTCTTGCCGCCCTCGGCAACGGCCAGCCGATCTATATGATCCTCTATGCGGCACTGATCGCCTTCTTTGCCTTCTTCTACACGGCGGTGGTGTTCAACCCGAAGGACACCGCCGACCAGCTGAAGAAGCATTCCGGCTTCATTCCCGGCTATCGGCCGGGCGAGCGGACGGCCGAGTATATCGATTACGTGCTGACGCGCATCACCGCCATCGGTGCCGTGTATTTGGTCGCCGTCTGCCTGCTGCCCGAATTCATGATCTCCGCGACGGGCATACCTTTCTATCTCGGGGGCACTTCGCTTCTGATCGTGGTCAGCGTCACCCTGGACACGGTGGCCCAGATCCAGGGTCACCTGATCGCCCATCAATACGAGGGACTGATCAAGAAGTCGAAGCTCAGGGGGGGAAAGAGAGGACGATGAGGTTGGTTCTGCTTGGGCCGCCCGGAGCCGGCAAGGGAACGCAAGCGCAGCGACTGGTGGAAAAGTACGGCGTGCCGCAGCTTTCTACAGGCGACATGCTGCGAGCCGCCGTCCGCAACGGCACCGCAGTCGGCAAGCGGGCCAAGGCCGTGATGGACGCGGGCAGGCTGGTGTCCGACGAGATCGTCAACGCCATCGTCTCGGACCGCATCGACGAGCCTGACGCCGCCCGCGGCTTCATCTTCGACGGCTATCCCCGAACCCTTGCCCAGGCCGACGCCGCCGGCAGCATGCTTTCCGGCAAAGGCATGGATCTCGATGCGGTGATTGAAATCCGAGTCGACGACGACGTCCTGGTCGACCGCATCGCCGGCCGCTATACATGCGCCAGATGCGGGGCCGGGTACCACGACACAAGCCTCGAGCCGAAGGTGGCCGGCGTCTGCGACAAATGCGGCTCGCACGAGTTCAAGCGGCGGCCCGACGACAACGCCGAGACGCTGCGGACCAGGCTGCAAGCCTATTACAAGGAAACGTCGCCGCTGATCGGCTACTATTACGCAAAGGGCAAACTGCGCAGCGTCGATGGCATGGCGGAGATCGACGAGGTGACACGACAGATCGAAGCCGTGATGGAGGCGGCGCCCAGAAAAGCCGCAGCCGGCAGTTGACGTAATGAACCGCCTGCATTATAGCGGCGCATCTCCAAATCAGGCGTGAGGCTGCCGGTCCGCGAGGGCGGCGGCCTGATTGAATTGGAAACGCCTGCAAGGGCCGGGCTCCACCGGACGCGGGCTCAACCATAACCGCCGGACCACCGGCCCACATGGAGAACGAGATGGCCCGCATAGCAGGCGTCAACATTCCGACCAACAAGCGCGTGGTGATCGCGCTCCAGTACATTCACGGCATCGGCAAGAGTTTTGCCCAGGAGATCGTCGACAAGGTCGGCATCCCAGCCGAGCGGCGCGTCAGCCAACTTACCGACGCGGAGGTGCTGCAGATTCGCGAGACCATCGACCGCGATTACCAGGTCGAAGGCGACCTTCGCCGCGAGGTCTCCATCAACATCAAGCGCCTTATGGATCTCGGCAGTTACCGGGGTCTGCGGCACCGCCGCAACCTGCCGGTACGCGGCCAGCGATACCAATGCGCGGACCCGCAAAGGGCCGGCAAAGCCGATCGCCGGCAAGAAGAAATAGCAAAGTAGCGAAATAGCGAACGCGAACAGCGACTTCCCGCTCGCCATTCCATTCGCTTCCAGGTGGAGCCGCTGGAATTACGGCGGTGCAGAGATCAACCCGAAAGGACCATCATGGCCAAGGAAGCCACCCGCGTTCGCCGACGTGAACGCAAGAACATCTCGTCGGGCACCGCCCATGTCAATTCGACCTTCAACAACACCATGATCACCATCACCGACGCGCAGGGCAACACCATTGCCTGGTCGTCGGCGGGTGCGCAGGGGTTCAAGGGGTCGCGCAAGTCGACACCGTTCGCAGCCCAGATGGCCGCCGAGGATGTCGCCAAGAAGGCCCAGGAACACGGCATGCGCATGCTCGAGGTCGAGGTCTGCGGACCGGGCTCAGGGCGTGAATCGGCCCTGCGCGCCCTGCAGGCGGGCGGCTTCACCATCACCTCCATTCGCGACGTGACGCCGATCCCGCACAATGGCTGCCGCCCGCGCAAGAAGCGCCGGGTATAAATCTCGAATGCTGCTGAACCGCCGCGCGAGCGCTGTTTGACGCGCTCCTCCACGGCTTCCATGTCGCCCGTCACGATTGGATGGTGGCGGGCCAACGGAAGGAAAACAAGATGATCCAGAAAAACTGGCAGGAACTGATCAAGCCGAACAAGATCGATTTCAATTCGAAGGGCAAGACGCTGACCACGCTGGTCGCCGAGCCTCTCGAGCGCGGCTTCGGCCTGACGCTCGGCAATGCTCTCCGGCGCGTGCTATTGTCGTCGTTGCGCGGTGCCGCCGTCACCGCCGTGCAGATCGACGGCGTGCTGCATGAGTTCTCATCGATCGCCGGTGTTCGCGAGGATGTCACCGACATCGTGCTGAACATCAAGGAAATCGCCATCCGCATGGAGGGCGACGGTCCCAAGCGCATGGTGGTCCGCAAGCAGGGCCCGGGCTCGGTGACCGCTGGTGACATCCAGACGGTCGGCGATGTCGAAATCCTCAATCCCGATCACGTCATCTGCACGCTCGACGAGGGCGCCGAGATCCGCATGGAGTTCACGGTGGACACCGGCAAGGGCTACGTGCCGGCCGAGCGCAACCGGGCGGAAGATGCGCCGATCGGGCTCATCCCGGTCGACAGCCTGTACTCGCCGGTGAAAAAAGTATCCTACAAGGTCGAGAACACCCGCGAAGGCCAGGTTCTCGATTATGACAAGCTGACCATGACGCTCGAGACCAACGGTTCGATCAGTGGCGAGGACGCGGTGGCTTTTGCCGCGCGCATCCTGCAGGACCAGCTCGGTCTGTTCGTCAATTTCGACGAGCCGCAGAAGGAAGTGACGACCGAGTCCGTTACCGAGCTGGCGTTCAATCCGGCCCTCCTGAAGAAGGTGGACGAGCTCGAGCTGTCGGTCCGTTCGGCAAACTGCCTGAAGAACGACAACATCGTCTACATCGGCGACCTGATCCAGAAAACCGAGGCCGAAATGCTGCGGACCCCCAATTTCGGCCGCAAGTCGTTGAACGAGATCAAGGAAGTGCTGGCCGCCATGGGCCTGCATCTCGGCATGGAAGTGCCGGACTGGCCGCCGGAAAACATCGAAGATCTCGCCAAGCGGTACGAAGACCAGTATTGAGGCCGCGGCCTCGGCAACGAATGAAGGAGTAGAGCCATGCGCCATGGATTTGCCGGCCGCCGGCTGGGCCGCAGCGTCAGCCATCGCAAGTCGATGTTCGCCAATCTCGCCGCGTCGCTGATCGAGCATGAGCAGATCTTGACCACGCTGCCGAAGGCCAAGGATCTTCGGCCCATCGTGGAAAAGCTGGTCACGCTGGGCAAGCGCGGGGATCTGCACGCCCGCCGACAGGCGATCGCCTCCATCGGCAGCGAGCCGCTGGTCAAGCGGCTGTTCGATACGATTGCGCCCCGCTACGCCGATCGGCATGGTGGCTACCTGCGCATCATGAAGGCGGGATTCCGCAAGGGCGACAATGCCGCGATGGCGGTCATCGAGTTCGTTGACCGTGACACTTCGGCAAAGGGCGCGGCCGATCGCGCCCGCGCCGATGCCGAAGACGCCGACGCCGAGACCGCAGCTGCCTGAGGCGCGGATGCGGTCGGCAAGGCAAGGGGCCCATCGCGGCCCCTTTTTCGTGATCGGCAGGTTTTGGATCATGCGAGCAGCGATCCTGGTCGCTGCGGCGCTGGCGCTCGCATTCCCGGCGAGCAGCGCCGGTGGCGTGGAGGCCGAAATGGACATTCTGGAGGCGGCGCGGACCGGCGACGCCGAAGCGCTCGCCAGGCTTGTTGCCTCGGGCGTCGATCTCGAGATCCGCGACCCCGACCAGCGGACGCCACTTCTCGTCAGCGTCCGGCACGATCATCGGCAGGCGGCGGCCGTGCTGATTGCGGCGGGCGCCGACGTCAATGCCAGGGATGTCATGGGCGACACCCCGTTCCTTTATGCCGGCGCCGAAGGCCGCGACGAGATCCTGCGGATAATTCTTGCCACGGGCAAGGCCGATCTTGGCTCGACCAATCGCTACGGTGGGACGGCGCTCATTCCGGCCGCCCATCACGGCCACCCTGCAACCGTTCGCATCCTTCTCGGCACCGCAATCGACATCGATCACATCAACGATCTGGGATGGACGGCGCTGCTGGAAGCCGTGATCCTGGGCGACGGCGGACCGGTCTATCGGGAGATCGTTGGCCTGCTTGTCGATGCCGGAGCGAAAAACATTCCCGATGGCAACGGCACGACCCCGCTTGCCCACGCTGAGGCTCGCGGGTTCATGCACATCGCGGCAAGAATTGCGGCCGGTCCACGGAAATGAGCGGCCGGCCGCTTTGCTTGCGGCAAGCCTTTCATTTTGCGTATTCATCGGGACAATAGCGCGGCTTGCGAAGCCTGG
>JAJFMR010000390.1 GCA_020696915.1 Rhizobiaceae bacterium
CAATACGACATCAGCGAGACCCGACGTCTACTCAAGGAGCACGGCATCAGGTGCTGGGGCGCGGTAACGCTGACGCTCGGCGAGCGCAATCTCGCCGCCAGTGACGAAGGTCAGCGCGCCCGCTCCGTGGACTATGTCAAGAATGTCGTCACCATGGTCAGCGAGCTCGACGGCGAGATCGTCACCCTGGTGCCGGCCACGGTCGGCAAGGTCGTGCCGGACGGCACCGAAGAGGAAGAATGGAAATGGGTGGTGGATGCCACCAGAGAGTGTTTCGCGCACGCCAGGAAAAAGGGCGTGAAGCTAGCCATCGAGCCGCTGAACCGGTTCGAGACCTATTTTTTCAACCGCGCCGCGCAGGCGCTGGCGCTCGCCGATGCCGTCGATCCCGAATGCGGCGTCTGCCTCGACGCTTTCCACCTGAACATCGAGGAGGAGGACATGTACGAGGCGATCCGCCTGGCGGGAAATCGGCTGTTCGACTTTCACGTCGCCGACAACAACCGGTTTGCCTGCGGTCTGGGTCAGCTCGACTGGAAAAGAATAGTCGGTACCCTCGCCGAGGTCGGTTATGACGGCGCGTTGACCAACGAGTTCGTGGCGCCCGTCGACCGCACGCCCGCCGCCAGGTACCAGAACATGGTCGAGCGCAATCCGGTCGATATCCCGCCCGAGCAGCTGAAGTTCATCCAGGATCACGGCTCCAGCCTGCTGACGGAGCAATTCTACTCCGACCAGATGAGGATCACGGCTGAAACCATCCTGCCGCTGATCGGCAAGAAGATGCCCGCCTAGGCGGGTTCCATTCCCCCGCCGCTTCGGCGGGGGTCAGGAAGGCAGGCAATGCACATCAGGGACGTCAAGGCCTGGTGGGTTCGAGCCCCTATCGAAGCCGGCCGCCAGCACCGGAGCGATTTCGGGCAGGCCCGCACTTTCGACGCCGCCATACTTCGTATCGAGACCGATGATGGCCTCGTCGGTTGGGGCGAAGGCAAGAATGCGGCGGGCAGTACCGGCGACTACGCGGCTCTCGTGTACATGCTCAACAATGAAGTCGGGCCGCGCCTGATCGGCCGCGACCCCGGCGACATCGGTGTCATCTGGGAGATGCTCTACAACGGGGCGAGGTCCGATCTCGCCGCAGCGGCCGGCCACGCCATGCCGCAGATCGCCCGCCGCGGCTTGACGACCGCGGCGTTGAGCGCGGTCGACATCGCTCTCTGGGACATACTCGGAAAGTCGCTCAGCGTCCCGGTGTGGCGCCTTCTGGGCGGCCGCAAGCTCGACCGGATGCCGGCCTATGCGTCGGGCGGCTGGGCGCCGGTCGGCGGCATCGGCGAGCAGCTGACATCCTATATTGCCGACGGCGGGTTTCGCGGCGTGAAGATGCGCGTCGGCGCGATGGACGGCCCGCCGCACCTTTCCGCCGCGCGGGTGAGGGCCGCGCGGCAGGCGATCGGCCCGGATATCGACCTGATGGTCGACGCGCACGGCACCTACACCGTCGCCGAGGCAAGGCGGTTCATCCAGCTGGTCGCCGACTGCGACCTTGCCTGGTTCGAGGAACCGGTGATTGCCGACGACAAGGCGGGCATGGCGGAGGTGCGTGCGTCGGGATTGGTTCCGATCGCCACCGGAGAGAGCGAGGCGACCCGCTATGCCTTCAGGGATCTTGCGCTCAACAGGTCCGCCGATATCTTCCAGCCGGACCTTGCCTTCTGCGGCGGCATCAGCGAAGCCATGAAGATCGGCAGCCTCGCCAGCGCCTTCAATCTCAGGCTCGCACCTCATCTGTGGGCTGGCGCGCCATGTTTCTTTGCCGGGCTGCACGTCTGCGCCGCATCGCCCGCTTCGTTCACGGTGGAATATTCACTCGGTGCCAATCCGATGATCCACGATCTCATCGAGGAGACTGTCGAGGTCCGCGACGGCATGATCGGAATTCCCGAGACGCCGGGCCTCGGCTTCACGGTATCGGAGCCGTTCCTGGCCGCGCATGCGGTTGTGCCGTGATGATGCGCGACAAGAACCTGCTCGTCGATCTGGCGGGTCATCTGTTCGCGCGGTCCGACGATTCGACGGGCCGGACGCCGTCCGAACGCGAGCTTGCCGACCATTTTTCTGTCAGCCGCGGCCAGATCCGCGAAGCCCTGGCCATCCTGGAAGCAATGCGCATCGTGGAACGGCGTGCCAAATCCGGCATCTACCTGACCACCAGACAGGCGAGCGTCGAGGCGATGGCGCTTTTTGCGAAAGCCGGCGTGCCGGTCGATCCGGTCCAGATCTACGAGTCGGTGGAACTGAGGAAGATACACGAGATCAAGGCTGCGGAACTCGCCTGCGCGCGTGCCACCGAGGAGAATTACGAGCAGCTCAGCGAGATCCTCCGCATCTCGGCACGGCGAATTGCGGAAGGCGCCGGAATCGCGCCGCAGGACCGGGACTTCCATCTCGAGATCGTCAGGGCGACCAAAAACAGCGTCTTTCACCAATTGTGCAGCGTCTACTACGCCATGGGCGAGCACCGCCTGCCGATCTATTTCGCCGATCACCAACGCTGCCGCAAATCACACGCCGAGCACCTGCAGATCTTCGACGCGCTCCTGAAACGGGACGGCAACCTCGCTCAGGCGCTGATGAGCGCGCATCTGCAGGGCGCCGAAAGCTACTGGAAGGATCTGATCCAGGGCGATGCCGTGCAGGCGCAGAGACTCCTCGAACGGATCTGATGCCGCTGATCTTTTCCACGCATCCGCTGCATCCGCGGGCGGCTTCCATTCTCGCCACCCATGCCGGATTCTCGGTGGCCTCCGCGCTGGACGCCGAAACTCTGGCATCGGAAGCGACATCGGCCGACATCGTCATCGTACGGGCGCCGATTCCGGCTGCCCTTTTCGAACACGTCACCCGGCTTCGGGCGGTGATCCGCCACGGGGCGGGTCTCGACATGATTCCCGTGGAAGCTGCGACCAGGGCCGGTGTCCTTGTCGCCAATGTCCCGGGCGTCAATGCCGGCACGGTTGCCGAGCATGTCTTCTTCGCGTCAATCGCGCTGTTGCGCAAATTCCGGGAAGTGGACCGGGATCTGCGGGAAAAGGGCTGGCTGACCGGGCGCGAGCACGCTCTTCACGGCAACGACCTCGCCGGCCGCACCATCGGAATAGTCGGCTTCGGCGCCGTCGGACGCAAGGTGGCGGCGATCGGCGGGGCGTTCGGTCTCGAGGTTCTGGTCAACAGCCGCAGCAGAACTAAACTGCCCGACGGCGTCGCGTTCGTGGAACTGGACGAGCTGGTCGGCGCAAGCGATTTGCTCGTGCTATGCTGCCCGCTGTCGGCGGAAACCACCGGATTGATCGGCCGCAGCCGCATCTTCTCGATGCGTCGCGACGCGCTGCTCGTCAACGTCTCGAGAGGGCCCGTCGTCGACGAGGCCGCCCTGCTGGAGGCGCTGAT
>JAJFMR010000391.1 GCA_020696915.1 Rhizobiaceae bacterium
CAAGCTCGACCCGGTGATCGGCCGCGACGAGGAAATCCGCCGCACCATCCAGGTGCTTTCGCGGCGCACCAAGAACAATCCGGTGCTGATCGGCGAGCCGGGCGTCGGCAAGACGGCCATCGTCGAGGGGCTGGCGCTCCGAATCGTGAACGGCGACGTGCCCGAGACGCTGAAAGACAAGCAGCTGATGGCGCTCGACATGGGCGCGCTGATCGCCGGCGCAAAGTACCGGGGCGAATTCGAGGAGCGGCTGAAGGCCGTGCTGTCCGAAGTCACGGCCGCCGCGGGCGGCATCGTCCTGTTCATCGACGAGATGCACACGCTGGTCGGCGCCGGCAAAGCCGACGGCGCGATGGATGCTTCCAATCTCCTGAAGCCGGCGCTTGCGCGAGGCGAACTGCACTGCGTTGGCGCCACGACGCTCGATGAATACCGCAAGCACGTCGAGAAGGATGCCGCACTTGCTCGCCGTTTCCAGCCGGTGTTCGTCGACGAGCCGAGCGTCGAGGACACCATCTCGATCCTGCGCGGGCTAAAGGAGAAATACGAGCAGCACCACAAGGTGCGCATCTCCGACTCGGCGCTGGTGGGCGCCGCGACGCTATCGAACCGCTACATCACCGATCGCTTTCTCCCCGACAAGGCCATCGATCTGGTCGACGAAGCGGCATCCCGTCTGCGTATGCAGATCGACTCCAAGCCCGAAGCGCTCGACGAGCTCGACCGGCGCATCATGCAGCTGAAGATCGAGCGCGAGGCGCTGAAGCTCGAGAAGGACGAGGCTTCGAAGGACCGCCTGGCCCGCATCGAAAAGGAGCTCGCCGGTCTCGAGGAAGAGTCGTCACGCCTCACCGCACAATGGATGGCCGAGAAGGAAAAGCTTGGCCGTGCCGCCGATCTCAAGAAGCAGCTCGACGAAGCCCGCAACGCACTGGCGACGGCTCAGCGCGCAGGCGACTGGGCGAAGGCGGGCGAGCTTGCCTATGGCCGGATCCCCGAGCTCGAGCGTCAGCTCAGGGAAGCCGAAGCCAGCGAGGCGCGCGGGTCGATGGTCGAGGAGACGGTGTCGCCCGAGCATGTCGCCTTCGTTGTTTCGCGCTGGACGGGAATTCCCGTCGACAAGATGCTCGAAGGCGAGCGCGACAAGCTGCTGCGCATGGAAGACGAACTCGGCAGGCGGGTCGTCGGACAGGGGGAGGCGGTGCAGGCGGTCTCCAAGGCAGTGCGCCGCGCCCGCGCCGGTCTGCAGGATCCGAATCGGCCGATCGGCTCGTTCATGTTCCTTGGGCCGACCGGCGTCGGCAAGACGGAACTCACCAAGGCGCTGGCCGACTATCTGTTCGACGACGAGCACGCCATGGTGCGCATCGACATGTCGGAGTTCATGGAGAAGCACTCGGTTGCGCGGCTGATCGGTGCGCCTCCGGGATATGTCGGATACGAGGAGGGAGGGGCGCTCACCGAGGCGGTGCGCCGGCGTCCCTACCAGGTAGTCCTTTTCGACGAGATCGAGAAGGCGCATCCGGATGTCTTCAACGTCCTCCTGCAGGTGCTCGACGACGGCAGGCTCACCGACGGGCAGGGCCGCACGGTGGATTTCCGCAACACGCTGATCATCATGACCTCCAATCTCGGCTCGGAGTTCCTGGTTGGCCTGGGCGAAGGCCAGGACGTGGACAGCGTCCGGGACGACGTCATGTCGGTGGTGCGCCAGGCCTTCCGGCCCGAGTTCCTCAACCGCGTCGACGAGGTCATCCTTTTCCACCGGCTGCGCCGCGAGCATATGGCACGCATCGTGGAAATCCAGCTGACCAGACTGGAGAAGCTGCTGGAAGACCGCAAGATTGCGCTCGACCTCGACAAGGAGGCGCTGGAGTGGCTTGCCGGGCGCGGCTACGATCCCGCCTACGGCGCCCGGCCGCTGAAGCGCGTTATCCAGAAGGAACTCCAGGATCCGCTCGCCGAGCGCATCCTGCTCGGTGAGGTTCGCGACAATTCGGTCGTGAAGGTAACCGCCGGCTCCGACCGGCTGAACTTCCGATCGAATGCAGCCGTGGCGGAGGAGGCAGAAGCAGAGGAAGCGGCCGCCTGACCGATGCCGCGGCTTTGATCATCGTTCAGCGCCTGGCCTGCTGCTGGAGGTAGAGCGTCGGGCTGCCCCACGTTCCGTGACGAACGGAAAAATGATCAATTGGGCCGGGGGAGCCGCCATTTTCATGCCCGGTTCATGTTGCAACCATTAAGCGGGATCTACGTTGCAGCAGGCCAACGCTGCTGGGCGCGTCATGGAGAGAACTCTGGTCATGTTTCGCAGAACCGTCATCGTGTCGGCAGTGGCCGCCGCATTGTCGTCGCTTGCCTCCGGCGCGTCGGCGAAACTTACGGCGGGTGCCGCTGAACGGCCGGCGGCGCATCCTGGAATGCAGTTGGCGCAGTCCGGCGACATAGACATCTATTACGACCGGAACGGCAACCGCATCATCGTCGACGCCTATACCGGCGAGGTGCTGGCTATCGAGCGGCCGCGCCGGGCGGAACGGCGCGTGCTGCGCCGTGAATTGCGGCCACAGCAGCCGGAGCAGGATCGCCTGATCGGGCGGCTGGACGAGTATGGCGCGCTTCGGGAGACCTTCCCGGAAGCGCCCCCGGAGGCCTTTCCGCCGCTGCCCGAGGGATTCGAAGAGCCCGACTGGAGCGCGGAGCCGAACCTCGAGGAGTCGCAGCTGCCCGAGGAGCCGGAGATCGCGACACGGTCGCCGATCGAGCGCGCTCCGCTGGAACCGCCTTCCTCAGAGCCTGACACTCCGACCATCGTGGAAGGCGCGATAGAGCCACCGGCCAGCTTCGGAGCCCGCGACGACGTCGCGGCGCTGCAGGTGCTGGTCGACCGCCGCGGTGCGTCCCCCGGGGTCATCGACGGGCATTTCGGCTCGAATGTCGACAAGGCCATCGTCAACTATCGCGATATCACCGGCGAGAACCTGAAGTCGACCGATGCGGAAGGCATCAAGGCGGCACTGGCGGCCAGCGGCGGCGATCCGTTCATCGACTACACGATCACGGCGCAGGACGCCGCCGGGCCGTTCGTCGCCGCTGTTCCGGCCGATTACGGCGAGAAGGCCAAGCTCGAGAGGCTGAGCTACACGTCTGTCGCCGAAGCGCTCGCCGAGCGCTTTCACATGGACGAGAAATATCTGAAGGCGCTCAACCCAGAGGCGAATTTCGCGCGGGTAGGGACCATCATTCGCGTCGCCAATGTCGGCAGTCCGGCGACCCGGCAAGTCGCCCGCATTGTGGCGGACAAGTCGCGCAAGGAAGTGCTTGCCTACGATGCCGGCGGTGAGCTCGTCGTTGCCTACCCGGCCACAATCGGCTCGGCCGACACGCCGTCACCCAGCGGCGTCCACAAGGTCACCCGCGTCGCTTTCGACCCCGACTATACCTACAATC